>JAFOLE010000168.1 GCA_017419465.1 Solobacterium sp.
ATCGCAATAATGGATGTCATCACCTTGGTAAGACTGGCAGGATACATCTGTTCTTCCGAACGCCGGTCAATCAGTGTCTGCCCGGTATCCGGATCGATCAGGTATACGTAATCACAGTGAAGATCCAGCTCTTCCATGGGTTTATAAGTCGAAGGATCCTGCTGTTCTGTCGGCTCCTGCACACCGGTACAGCCCGCCATAAGCGTGCCGGTCAGTACCGCGGTGAGAAGTGTTTTAAAAACTTTCATCAAAAAAAGTATATATGATTTGACGAAATCAATGAACCTGTTATAATATCAAAGCACGCACCAGTGGTGGAATGGCAGACACGTACGCTTGAGGGGCGTATGAAGAGATTCGTGCAGGTTCAAGTCCTGTCTGGTGCACTGAGTTGAAACGCATGTCTGAAGGGATATGCGTTTTTCTTATGTTACCTGGATAAGTAGATCTTCTGTATCGCGGAACAGCAGTGCATGATTCACAGAATTCCGGCATTTTTTGAGGGAAATCGAAGATTTCCGGCTGAAACAGCCGCAGATTGAGGGTTTCGGTTGTCAAAAGAGGGCTTGGACAATATAATTATTAAGTTTTGAGGGTGAAGGACTATGATGGATTATCAGAAGATTATTAATATAGCAGTTATCGCACACGTCGATGCAGGTAAATCAACACTGGTAGATGCGTTTCTCAAGCAGAGCCATGTGTTCAAGGACAACGAGAAAGTCGTGGACTGTGTCATGGATTCCAATGCCCTGGAACGGGAGCGCGGAATTACGATCTATTCCAAGAACTGCTCGGTAACTTATAAGGATTATAAGATTAATATCGTGGACACTCCGGGTCACGCGGACTTCTCCTCGGAAGTAGAACGTATCATCAAGACAGTTGATACGGTTATTCTTCTGGTTGACTCCAGTGAAGGCCCGATGCCGCAGACACGTTTCGTTCTTCAGAAGAGCCTGGAAATCGGTCTTCGTCCGATCCTTCTGATCAACAAGATGGACAAGCCGGATCAGCGCGCGGATGAAGTCATCGATGAAGTTTATGATCTCTTCCTCGATCTCAATGCGGCAGATGATCAGCTGGACTTCCCGATCCTCTACGGTGTCGCCCGGCAGGGAATTGTCCGCTATGACTGGAATGCGGATACCAACGAAGACATCACACCGCTGTTTGAAACGATCATCCATCACGCACAGGCATATCCGAACCTGATGGAAGAAAATGTTCAGATGCAGGTATGTGCACTTGCATACGACGACTATATCGGCCGTCTCGGTATCGGCCGTATCTACTCCGGTACGCTGAAGGAAGCGACCACCTATGATGTCTGTAACAAGGCAGGCAAGAGCGGAAAGGGAAAGACAAACCAGATCTTTGTGTATAAGGGACTCAGCCGTGTTGCGGTTCCCGAAGCACAGTGCGGTGAAATCGTCATGATTTCCGGTATTCCCGATATCTCCATCGGTGATACGCTCTGCCCGGAAGGGGCACCGGATCCGATGCCGATCATCAAGATCGAAGAACCGACGCTTTCCATGAACTTCATGGTCAACGACAGTCCGTTTGCCGGACAGGTCGGCAAGTACGTTACCTCCCGCAACATCCGCGAGCGTCTCGAAAAAGAACTTGAGGTCAATGTCGGTCTCAAGGTAGAGGAAACAGATTCCACCGATACCTTCAAGGTCAGCGGCCGCGGTGAGCTGCATCTTACGATCCTTCTGGAACAGATGCGCCGTGAAGGCTTTGAGGTCGCCGTATCAAGACCGGAGGTCATTCTGAAGAAGATCGACGGCGTCACCTGTGAACCGATCGAGGAAGTCGTCTGCGATGTCCCGAATGAATACAGCGGCACGGTTATTTCTGCTCTGAATATCCGCAAGGGTATGTTGCAGAACATGGAAGATGAGGGAACCTATACCCGGATCACCTATACCGTACCGACCCGCGGTCTGATCGGTTACCGCAGTGATTTCATCAACACGACACACGGTGAAGGAACGATGGTTCAGCGTCTGTATGGCTATGAGCCGTGGAAGGGTGACATCCCGCAGCGTGAGAACGGTGCGCTGATTTCAACCGAAACCGGCGGCGCCATGACCTATGCACTCTGGAACATCCAGGAGCGCGGCCAGCTGTTCATCGGTGCGCAGACACCGGTCTATGAAGGAATGATCATCGGTGTTTCCGCAAAGAACCGCGACATGACGGTCAATCCGATCAAAAACAAGAAGATGACCGCCGTGCGTTCCACCGGCAACGATGAGGCGATGAAACTGGTTCCGCCGCGTATCCTCACGCTGGAACAGGCAATTGAGTTCATCAACGATGATGAGCTTGTCGAAATCACGCCGAATGATATCCGGGTGCGCAAGAAGTATCTGACGATCATCGACCGCAGACGCCATGCACGTGAGCTTGGCAAGCTGGAAGACGAAGACGCAGACTGAGGACAGACAAAAAGGGCAGAGATGCCCTTTTTATGTATAAAAAAGGGCGTCATTTTGCCCACTTAATCAGTATAGCATATTTCAACGAGAATGTAAGGGGTTTCAAAAACCCGCATTATCGGTTATCAAGAATGTGAAGAAGGATTTACGAAACATAATGATCCGGGAGGTAATACATGGGACCGGGAATTCATGGAGGCAGAGCCGTCTGAACCGGACGAGCCTGCGTTAACAAACCAATACGTCTGCAATGCGGTACAAGTGATCCAGCGACGAGCACACAACGTGTTGTTCCGAACACCTTGCGGAAAGGATGCTTGAGGGTGGTGCCGATCCATCCGGGCAGGAATTTCGAAGGTGGATTCGCTGATAAAGCACGAATTTAGTTTCCTGGAATGTAACGGAACACAGCAGATCATTTTGAATAATACCTCCTTATCACCGAGATTCAAATGTGGTTCAAAGTCGACGAAGGACACACAAGGGCCGCACCTGAACGCAGACAGAACGAGAAGCACGAGATCCGCAGGTAATGCGGGTCTCTTCTTTTTGGCGCAGAAGAGGAAAGACCACCTTTTAGAAGAAGAACCGCGCTTATAATGTTATAATTTTAAAAAGTAAAGGAGACGCATTATGAGATGCGCGATTTTTCTTGCGAAAGGATTTGAGGACTGCGAAGGCCTGATCACAATTGACATGCTGAGAAGAGCGGGAATCCCTGTGGATTCCGTCTCGATCACGGATGATCTGATTGTGGAGACTTCGCATGGCGTTCGCCTGTTCGCAGACAAGACATGGAAGGAAATCGATCCTTCCGAGTATGACGTATTGATTCTACCGGGCGGTAAAGCCGGCACGATGAACCTGGACGCGTTTGAATCGCTGAGGAATGCCCTGAAGGCACACTTCGAAAGCGGAAAACTGACCTGTGCAATCTGTGCGGCACCGTCTGTGCTCGGTCATCTTGGAATACTGAACGGAAAACATTACACAAGTTTCCCGGATTTTGCCAGTGACGCTTACGGCGGTATCTATGAGAAGGAACTTGCGGTGGAAGACGGAAATGTCATTACCGGCAGGGGAATGGGTGCCACCATCGAGTTTGCGAGACTGATCATCCGCCGGCTCACGGATGATGCGGTGATGCGGAAGCTGGAGTACGGAATGCAGTACGAACACAGTTTCCGGACACTTGAAAAACCGGAATAACACGTAAGAAGGAAGAAGGAGAAAAACTGATTATGTCCAATATGTTTACCCATGAATCACGGCAGTTCAAATTCGATATTCTCGTGAATATCTGCCGTCAGGCCTTTAAGGGGGAAGTTGTGGAAGATGATGTTCAGGCATATGCCCGCAATCTTGTTTCCCTGGAAGGTCCGCGTTACCGTTGCTGTGTATACAAGGAGCGTGAAGTACTCCGTCAGCGTGTCCGTCTTGCGATGGGCAAGATGGCGCGTGAGGAGATCGAACCGAATCCCCGCCAGATCATTCATGTCATCGATGCGGCCTGTGACGGCTGTTCGATCAAGAAGATCCGTGTGACGGACAACTGCCGCAAATGCATGGCCAAGAGCTGCCTTGCGGCGTGCCGGTTCGGCGCGATCCACATCGGAAATGTCCGCAGTGAAATCGACTACACCAAGTGTAAGGAATGCGGCGCCTGCGCAAGAGCCTGCCCGTACAGCGCAATCGTCGTAACAGAGCGTCCGTGCTATGCACACTGCCCGGTCCAGGCAATCAGCTGGGATTCCAACAACATCGCGGTCATCGATGAGAAGAAGTGCATCAACTGCGGTCAGTGTGAGAATGCCTGCCCGTTCGGCGCAATCGAGGATGTTTCCTGGGTCGTACCAGTTATCAAGGCAATCAAGATGGGTACGGAAGTCTACGCCATCGTGGCACCGTCCATTCAGGGACAGTTTGAGAATGCGACCATTCCGCAGGTGCTCAAGAGTGTTGAAATGCTCGGCTTTACCAAGTGCGAAGAAGTCGCAATCGGTGCTGATGCGGTCGCGGAATTTGAATACCAGGAACTGGCAGAGCATAAGAAGAGCGGTGCACCGATGACCACATCGTGCTGCCCGGGATTCGTAAACATGCTGAGAATTCATTTCCCGAAACTCTACAAGGAAAACAAATCCACAACGGTTACCCCGATGGAAGCTCTCGCAAGACGCATCAAGCGGGACCATCCGGATGCCGGTGTCGTCTTCATCGGACCGTGCCTTGCCAAGAAGCAGGAAGCGATGGAAGACTACAGCGTCGTGGACTACGTTCTGACCTATGAAGAACTTGCGGCGATGCTGATTTCCAAAGGAATTAACCCGGAAGAAATCGAAGCGACCGAAGCGGAATACCCGTCTGTCTTCGGACGTAACTTCGCATTCAGCGGTGGTGTTGCACAGGCTGTCGCAGAAGCCGCAAAAGAACATAACGACGGTCCGTATACCGCATTCATGGCCAACGGCGCAATGGAATGCAAGAAGCAGCTCCAGATCATGCAGGCAGGCAAGTTCACCTTCGATATCCTCGAAGGCATGTGCTGCCCGGGCGGCTGTATTGCAGGCCCCGGTACCATCTCGGATGCCGTGCAGGTAAAGGGACGCATGGCCAAGGAAAACATGACAACCGACAAGAAGACCATTCAGAAGTCACTCGAGATCTTCTCGTTTGACAATGTCGATATGGAAGTCGGAAAACACGTGGAATAATTACCATTCACAGGAGTTCAAAGGAGAATAATTATGGTAAACGTTGAGATTTGTATTGGAAGTGCCTGCTATGTAAAAGGCAGCAGTCAGGTAGTAAATGATCTGAACGCTCTCATCAAGGAAAAAGGCTGGGAAGATAAGATCGCCGTTAAGGGTTCCTTCTGTATGAAAGCCTGCCAGAATCATATTGGACTCGGCATCCGCATCAACGGCCGTCAGATTGAGGGAGTAACTGCCCAGAATGCGCGTGAGATTCTTGATCGTGAACTCAGCGCTGCCCTCGCATGATGAACCCGAGAAACGAGTTCATTCGTCTTGAACAGGGACACTGTCACAACTGCCTGCGCTGTGTCCGGGCGTGCCCGACCAACGCAATGACATATCTGCACAACCGGCCGACCATTGTCGAAGACGAATGTATTCTCTGCGGACAGTGCTACAAAGTATGCCCGCATGACGCCAAGGCGGTTATCTCCGATCTTGATCGGGTAAAGGGATGGCTGAATACACACGAACAGGTGATCATCAGCGCCGCCCCGAGTTTTACTGCGGTCTGGCCGCAGTTTGATTCGCTTGTGCGGATTCTTGAAGGCCGCGGATTTTCCGCGGTGCGGGAAACTGCGGAAGGCGCAAAACTTGTGACCAAGGCATTCCGGAATCTGATCGATGAAGGAACCATGGAAAACATCATCACGACCTGCTGTCCGGCAGTCAATGCGCTGATCGAGAAGGAATACGGCGAACTGACGCCGTATATGGCACCGGTCGTATCTCCGATGATCGCACACGGACGGATGCTCAAAGAGGAACATCCGGAAGCGAAGATCGTATTCCTTTCCCCGTGCATTGCCAAATTCAAGGAAATCCGTGATGCGCGCTTTGCCGGCGCCATTGATGCATGCATCGGCATGGAAGAACTGATTCAGTGGATCGAAGGCACGCTGGAGGAAAGCGAAACTTCCGACTGGCAGGATTTTGAGGGCTCCATTGCCCGTCTTTATCCGACGCCGGGCGGAATTCTCAACTGCATTGATCACGATAATGTGGATTATAAATACATCAATGTGGAAGGGGTAGACCGCATCAAGAAAGTTCTTGAGGCGATGAAGGAAGGCACCCTGAAGGGATATTTTGCGGAGATGTCCGCATGTATCGGTTCCTGCATGGGCGGCCCGCTGCTTTCTCACTTCAAGCATAATGAGTGGCTCGGACAGAGCGTGATCCGCGAGAACGTGGACATGAACGCAAAGATTTCCGGCGGTCCGCTGCCGATCGACCTTTCGGCAGAGTGGAAGCCTGAAGATATCTGGCGTCCGACCCATACAGAGGAAGAGATTCAGAAAGAGATGATTGCCCTGGGCAAGGTGTCGCAGGACAAGATTCACGACTGCGGTGCCTGCGGCTATGAAACCTGCCGTCTGAAGGCAATCGCGGTTCTTGACGGAAAGGCGGATCCGAGAATCTGTCTTCCGGAAGCGCTGGAACGTGCGGAATCGCTTTCCAATGTCGTTATTGAAAACACGCCGAACGGCATCATCGTTCTGGATAAGGATCTGAATATCCGTGAGATGAATCCGTCGGCACGCAAGATGCTCAATCTGGATATGGTGAACCCGACCGGCATGCCGATCATCACCGTTCTTCCGGATGATGCGCTGGAACGGCTGATCCGTCTGACCGGACGGAAGACCGAGTACATGCGTGTCTTCTATGAAAACTACAAACTGCTTGTCGATCACGCGATCGTAAACGTGGAAAGCCAGGATCTCTATGTGCTGATTCTGATGGACCGCACGAGCGAGAATGCGCGTGAAGTGAAGATGCGTGAAATGCGGGAACGCACGATGAATGTCACGGCGGCAGTCATCGATGAACAGATGCGGACGGTACAGGAAATTGCCAGTCTGCTCGGTGAGACAACTGCCCGCTCGAAGGTTGCGCTCACAAACCTGAAACGGTCAATGGATGAGGACGAGGATGTCTGAGCGAATTTACATTGATGCTTACTGGCGTTCGCTGAACCATTACGGCGAGGAACTCTGCGGAGACCGGGTCCAGATCCGGCGCAGTGATACCTGCATGGTAATGGTGCTGGCGGACGGTCTTGGAAGCGGCGTAAAAGCGAATATTCTGTCGACCCTTACGAGTACGATCCTCAGTGAAATGATTTTCTCGGGGATGCTGCTGTCGGATGCGGTGGAAACCATTGCGGATACACTGCCGGTATGTCAGGAACGCGGCGTGGCATATTCCACGTTCACGATTGTCCAGATCTATTACGACGGCGCAGCGTATATCGCGGAGTTTGATAACCCGGCATGTGTTGTCATGCGCAACGGTGCGATCCTTGACCATGAACGGCAGTGTGAGGAACTCAACGGACGGAAGATCTATATCACCAATATGCTGGTTCAGCCGGGTGATCGTTTCATTGCGTTCTCGGACGGCGTCCTGCATGCCGGTGTCGGAATGACGCTCAACTTCGGCTGGGGTCATGATGAGGTGGAACAGTTCCTTGTAGACTCCACGACACCGCAGGACAACTCCCGTGAGGTAACACGGATCCTGCTTACGAATGTTGATTATCTGTACGGCGGACAGCCGGGGGATGACTCTACGGTATGCTGCCTTTCCATCGTTCCGTCCTCCGAGACGCGCGTTATGGTCGGTCCTCCCTCGAAACCCGAGGACGATGAACTCGTTGTGCGCAAGCTGCTTTCCGCGACCGGAAAGAAGGTCTGCTGCGGCGGTACGACATCGAATATCGTATCCCGGATTACC
>JAFOLE010000169.1 GCA_017419465.1 Solobacterium sp.
AACGGTTATCTGCACATCGGCCACTGCAAGGCCATCTGCATTGACTTCGGCATGGCGGAGAAATTCAACGGTCTGTGCAACCTGCGTATGGATGACACCAACCCGGCAAAGGAAGACACCGAGTATGTCGATGCGATCAAGCAGGATATTCACTGGCTCGGCTTTGACTGGGGCGACCGCTTCTTCTACGGTTCCGACTATTTTGAAAAAGACTACGAGTATGCGGTGGAACTGATCAAAAAGGGACTGGCTTACGTCTGTGAGCTGACACCCGAACAGTTCAGGGAATACCGCGGCGATGCCCAGACACCGGCAACCTCGCCGTACCGCGACCGTCCGATCGAGGAAAACCTGCGCCTGTTTGAAATGATGAAGAACGGCGAAGTGGAAGAGGGCAAGATGACCCTGCGCGCAAAGATCGATCTTGCGTCGGGCAACTTCAACATGCGTGACCCGGTCATCTACCGGATCCGTCATATCAACCATCACCGTCAGGGCACCAAGTGGTGCATCTATCCGATGTATGACTTCGCTCATCCGATCCAGGATGCGCTGGAAGGCATTACGCATTCCCTCTGCTCGCTCGAGTTTGAGGATCACCGCCCGCTGTACAACTGGGTGGTATCGAATGTATCGATTCCTTCCTACAAGCCGCGTCAGATCGAGTTTGCACGTCTCGGCATTGACCATACCGTCATGTCCAAGCGCAAGCTGCGTCAGCTGGTTGAGGAAGGCTATGTGTCCGGCTGGGATGACCCGCGTATGCCGACGCTGTGCGGACTCCGCCGCAGAGGCTATACCGCAAAGTCGATCCGCAACTTCTGCGATTCCATCGGTGTCGCAAAGAGTGCAAATACGATTGAGTTCCGTGAACTGGAACGCTGCCTGCGCGATGACCTGAACCTTACGGCAGAGCGCACAATGGCAGTCCTGCATCCGGTAAAGCTCACGGTGACCAACTATCCGGAAGGACAGAGTGAGACCTTCGAAGTGGAGAACAACCCGACCGATCCGTCGCAGGGAACCCATACGATCACCTTCAGCCGTCATCTCTGGATCGAACAGGATGACTTCCTGGAAGAACCGATTCCGAAGTACAAGCGCATGTATCCGGGCAATGAAGTCCGTCTCAAGGGCTCCTACCTCGTTACCTGCACAGGCTGTGTGAAAGATGAAAACGGCAATGTGACCGAAGTGCTCTGCGAGTACGATCCGGAATCCCGCGGCGGCAACCCGGCAGACGGCCGCAAGGTCAAGGGCGCTACCATTCACTGGGTGGATTCCGAAAACTGTGCGGATGCGGAAGTGCGTCTGTATGACAACCTGTTCCTCGATCCCAACCCGGACGGACCGGACAAGAACTTCCTGGAAGCGATGAATCCGGACAGCCTGACCATCCTGACCGGCTGTAAGGTTGAGAAGTCCATGGTTGAGGTCGCAAAGGAATTTGACACCAGAGAGAACCGGACCGGCACGAATGCGCCGACCTTCCAGTTCATGCGTGTAGGCTTCTTCTGTCTCGACAACAAGGACAGCAGCGCGGACCATCTGGTATTCAACCGCAGCGTTCTGCTTAAGGACGGATTCAAGAAATAAGAATGAATGAAGACCCTGTGCATGCAGGGTTTTCTGTTTCCTGATGTAAAATGATTCTGTAGATCATGATCAATGATAATGATGATCTTCAGAAGAACCGATGTGATGGAAGATAAACGGATCAGAGAAACGAAGGCACTGCTGAAATCCGCACTTCTGCATCTTCTCAGAGAGAAGGATTTTTCACAGATTTCCGTCTCCGCTCTGTGTGACTGCGCCGGTGTAAGCAGAACTTCAATGTATAAGTATTACCGTAATACGACGGAACTGCTGGATGATGCTCTGGATGATCTCATAAAGGATGCCATGAGTACCAAGCCGGCCTTCTTTGCGTGTCTGCGCAGACATGGCAGAACCGATCAAGTCTCGATGTGTACGCTGCTTCGAACGGACCGCCGCTTCCGTGCGGTACTGGAAATTGATGCGCTGACAGAACATTTCTGCCGCAGAATTGATGCGCTGTTTCAGACACAGCTGAAGGATGGAATTGCGGAATTCTCAAATCTTTCCGAAGAGGAAATGCATATTCTGTTCTCCTATCAGATTTCCGGTTGTATTGCGGCAGTGCGGAAGTCCCTGCAGGAAACAGACGAGGACTGGCAGAAACAGAAGGAGGCAATCGACAGCTTTCTGCGCCGTGCGTATGATCTGAAATGATTGTGAACAAAAACTGCCGGATCTGTTCATCATGCATGGCGGGCGATTGACGCGTATCGGACCGGATCGTATATTGGCAGTGTTGATAAAGATAGTGACTCCCCGGGAGGCTTAACCTAAGACGACATCTTTTTTGGTTGAGTTCCGGGGAGTTTTTGTTTGGAGTGCGGTTATGAGGGCAATTAAAAATCTGAATAACAATGTGGCGCTTTGTGTCGACGGAAAGAACCGGGAAGTAATTGCCTTCGGAAAGGGCATCGGTTTCAACAAGGTGCCCAATGACATCCCGCTGAGCCGGATCGACCGGACGTTCTACAACGTCAGTCCGACCTTTGTCAGCGTCATTCCGGAAATCGATGAAACAGTGCTTCAGACCGCAGTGGAAATCGTGGATTATGCCAATACCGTCAAGGATAACCGCTATGCGCCGAATCTGATCTTTGCGCTGGCCGATCACATTCAGTTCGCGGTAAAGCGGGCGAAGAAGGGAATGCGCATCTCGATCGGACTGCTTTATGAAATCGAAAACATGTATCCGGATGAAATCGAAATCGCGCGTGCTGCACTGAAGATGATTCAGAAACGGATGGGCGTTGCGCTCGGCAGGGAGGAAACCGCCAGTATTGCGATTCATCTGATCGATTATGTAAACAGCGGAAAGGAACCGGACGTTCCGGATGAGGCCGATCTCATCGAGGCATATACCTGCATGATTGAAAAACAGCTCGGCCGGACAATTGACCGCAATGGACACAACTACACACGCTTTGCGACACATGTTCATTATCTGCTACAGCGGATTGCGAAAAATGAACCGGCGCCGTCCGGTACCCCGGAGTTTCTGAAGACGCTGAAGGACGATTATGCGGATGAATATGCCTGCGCAAAACTGCTTGAAGAAAAGATTCGCAGGCCGCTCAGCGAAGAGGAGCTTGCCTATCTGATTCTGCATATCAGCCGTCTGAACAACAGCGGCGAATAACACTATTCAATCCTTCCGCAGTGGCCAATGCGGAGCGATGCATACAACTGACAACTATGGAGGAAATCATGTCAAAGGAAAACAAGTACCAGCAGGTCATCGACAATGTCGTTGATCTTGTCGGAGGAGAAGAAAACATCAGCTTTTTCACACACTGCGTAACACGTCTGCGCCTCAACCTCAAGGATAAGAGCCTGGTTCAGGAAGATGCCATCGCAAAGCTTCCGGGCGTTCTTCAGCAGCAGTATTCCGGTGAGCAGTACCAGATCGTAATCGGCAACGCCGTGGCGGAAGTCTATTCCGCAATCACAAAGAATCATCCTTCGCTGAATGCGGGCGGAGAAGTTCCGGAAAATGAAGGAAAGAAATCCTTCAGTATCAATACGCTGTTTGAAATCGTTTCAGGCTGTGTATCGCCTGTGCTTCCGGTCATTCTCGCGTCAGGTATGTTAAAGCTGATCATGATCCTCGGCACAATGTTCGGCATCATGAATGCAGAAAGTTCCACATACTTTGTCCTGAACTTTGTGGCGGATTCCGCGTTCTATTTTATTCCGGTTATGATCGGCGGCTTTGCGGCCCGCAAGTTCAATGCGTCCATGGGACTTGGCATGATGATCGGCGCAATGCTGATACATCCGAACTTCGTCTCGGCTGTCGCAGAGGGCACAAAGCTTACCATCTTCGGTCTTCCGATTTATCCGGGATCCTATTCCAGCACGATCATTCCGGCAATTCTTGCGGTCTGGATCATGTCCTATGTCGAGAAGTTCTTCCGCAGATACGTTCCGGATATGGTCAAGGCATTTATGGTTCCGCTGCTCACCATGCTGGTGATGGCGCCGCTCACCTTGTGCCTGATAGCACCGCTTGGAAACATGGCCGGCGGATACTTCGCAAAAGCGCTGCTCTTCCTCATTAACAACGTTAAATTCATCGGTATGCCGATCGTTACCGGCTTCATGCCGTTCATCGTCATGACGGGCATGCATATGGCGCTCAATGCGACCTTCTTTGAACTGATGAGCACGATCGGTCATGATCCGTTTATCATTGCGGCATTTATTCTCGCCAACGTATTCCAGGGAGTCGCATGCCTTGGCGTGGCATTAAAGACAAAGAAGGCAGACCGGAAGTCGGAAGCGGTATCCTGCGGTGTTACCGCGATCTTCGGCGGTGTTACCGAACCGGGTATCTTCGGTATCACGCTGAAGTACAAGACACCGATGTATGCGGCTGTACTCGGCGGCATCGCGGCAGGTCTTGCGGCGGGCTTCATGCCGACAATCTGTTATAACTTTGGGCTCTTCTGACGCATTGATGGGTAAATTCTAGACACAAAATGCGTTAGAACCCGCATTCTGTTGCGTATTGTTGCTCTTTATAGGTCTGTTCGGCAGCTGTATGGTCAGATCTGAACATACAAGCATGAT
>JAFOLE010000170.1 GCA_017419465.1 Solobacterium sp.
CTTTCTGCCGGTAACGACCGGATGGGTCGGAAAATCTGATTTCTCCATGATTCCGGTACGGGTATATGTACTGGTGAATCTTGGGGCTGCACTGAGTTATCAGCTGCTCGAATACATGGTCATCCATGCGGATGACTGTAAAATCCTGAAGACTGCCGCAGAAGACCGCCGCAAGGAACGCTGGACGCTTGCGGTGGATCTGCTTGCGCTGATTGCCTCGTTTATCCCCGGCGTGCACTATGCCTGCTGCCCGCTGCTGGTGGCAGCTGTAGCGCCCTGGATCATTCCCGACCTCCGCATGAAGCGGGTCGTGGAACTGCGGAATGAAAAAGAACAGAATCGCATGGACTGAACCGCATTCGTATACTGTATGAAAACACCTCCCGAAAAGGAGGTGCTTTAAATAAACATCAGCGGAGTCTGCCGGATGTCACCACTGTGACTTCACCAGCCGCATGATTTCTCTGCGTGCCAGCTCATCTTCCTGATCATCGCGAAACTTTTGCGCCTGCATTGCGCATTTGACGGCCCTGCGTACATTTTCTGTCGGAGTTTCTTCATCCGTGATGGGAAATTCGATTTCCCGGAAGGTACCGTCTCCGATATCTTCATAGCGAAGTGTCAGAGTTCCAAGATCTGAAGAGTTTACCGGAATATAATTCCGGTATTTCAGTTTATGTCCGGATGTTTTTCCCTTTAAGGTCTTCACTCTGAACAGACCGATAAAATACGCACCGCTTCCGAACGGATCGGCCGTGACGCTGTTATCGCGGAATTCTTCGTATTCCAGCATCCGGTTTTCATATCCGGTCAGTTTCCATTTTGAGATCCGGTTTGGATTGAACTCCACCATCGCTTTTACGTTCTTTGCAATCGGATACATGAGCGCTTCGTAATTGGAACGGACAGCGCGCTCAACATCTTCAAGGCTGTTGACCGCAAAGTAGTTTCCGTTTCCGTTCTCCGCCAGCATTTCCAGCCGGTCATCATGGATGTTATAAATGCCGGTTCCGATGACAGAGAAGTATGCACCGGTTTCCCGCTTTTTACGGATGAAGTCTGTGAGACTGTCATTATCGAATGTGCCGAAGTTGAAGTCGCCGTCTGTGACAATGATGACCCGGTTGACGCCGTCGCTGATATGGTTTTCCCCGATGATCTCATAAGCCCGGTTCAGACCCGCAGAACCGTTTGTGCAGCCGGAGATACGAATCTGGGAGAGCACTTCGAGGATCTGCTCGATATTCTTTGTGTCATCAAGCCGGAGACTGCGGATCATCGTCCGGTCTTCATCGGCATAGGTGACAAGACTCAGCACGTCGCCCGGATTCATTCCGGCAAGGATAGCGGCGGTCACCCCTGTGATGCATGTTTCTCTTCCCATCATGGAACCGGACACATCCAGCAGAAGGCAGATATTCTTCCGCCCTGGACATACATGTTCTCCCTGCACGCCAAGGAACAGCCAGGTATCGTCTTCTGTCCGCAGGATTTCCTTTGTCAGTTCAAACTTCGTTCCATCCGGCTGTTTCAGGTCATAGCTCATATAATTCAGCAGCTCTTCCGTCCGCACCATGGAAGGTCTGGTTTTCTCTCCGGCACGGATATTTGCGGCAATGATTCCTGCAGCGGCACTGTTGTGTGTCGGCTTGAATACTGCCGCAGGAGAGGTGTCCGTATCGCGCCAGCCCCGGCTGCGGATCGGGGCATAGGAATCGGTGCGCACAGGGCGTTCATAGGTTTCAGCCGGCGCACCCGCGTGACTTACAACCGGGCGCCGGACACTTCCGATTATTTTCGCACTGACGCCGCTGTTTACGGCAACGTCGGCGTCATCGTACCGCACAGAATGCGTGATATCGCTGGGTGTCATCAGGCAGGCGTACTGAACGAACGGTCTTCCGGCCGGGCGTTCTTCAGGCATCGTGGGCTGATAGTCCCTGTCAAAGTAATATTTTTCAACATATTCAGAAAAGCTCAGATTGTCCTGTCCGGAATATGCATGTCCGATCTGCCGCATCCGGCTGCTTACGTAATCAAGCAGGGTGAATGTGACTGCCTGGCTGTCGGTGTATCCGAGATCTTTGCAGTACGAGAATTCTTTTGACTGCTTTACTTCTTCCAAGTGACGGAACATGTGTGTGAGTGTCCTCCTTAATGTTCGGGTTTCAATCCCCGGGAAATGATTTGTATCCGTGTTCTGTATGGCGGAAAAGCGGAAGCTGAACAAACTGCCGCAGATGGAAAAATACAGCAGCTTCTGAGGGTCATTTTGGCCGTCAGAAAAACAGGACTCTGCCGGCTGCGGATTTTCGGCCGTAAATAACGGTATTCCGTTTCGAAACAGAGAACAGATTCAGATTCAATTACCGGTTTTGAGTGCAATGTCTTCTGCGGGGAAAGAATCAGACACAGAAGAGCGGGAAATCAGGGAAGCCGGATGAGGCGAATAAAAATGGCATGCAGTTTTTCTGCTGCCGGTGAAATATGGAATATCACTGTTCTGCTCATCAGCTTTAGCCACTTATATTATATA
>JAFOLE010000171.1 GCA_017419465.1 Solobacterium sp.
CAGCCGGACCATTCCGTAATCCCGCCACGGTCTTGCGATATAGCAGGATTTATCCGGCACATTATCCGTGCAGGTAAAACGGCAGTTGCGGACAATGAATCCTTCTTCGACGTTCTTCGGAGTGCACGGCGCAAAGACATAGCCTTCGCCGTTGCTGCGGAACTCACAGTTGTCAAAGTAGGCGGTTGCCCCGCCGAAGACAAAATCCACGTCGCCTTCAATCAGGCAGTTGCGGATATGCACGGTCCGCGGGATACGCGGCTTGGGCTGTTTTGCGCCGAGGAATCCGTCCTTCTGAACTTCCCGTTCCGGAAGCGGCGCAAGAAACAGGGAATCCTGGTGGGCGCGGATCACACAGTAATCCAGAACAATGTTGTCTCCGTCCAGCGTCAGCGCAATTGCCTGTCCGACTTCCCTGCCGGGACCGGCGGTGTTTTCAAATGTGCATCCCGTGCAGGTCACATTCGCGCCTTCGATTACAACCGACGGTGTTCTGAATGTATGGTAAGGCCGCCCGTCCTCATGAATCATGAGGGCGTACAGGCTGCCGCTGAAGGTCTGATCCTTGATCTCGATATCACTCTGTGAAATTGTTACTGTCATACGTTTTAACTCCTGATGCCTTACAAACGAAAGCAGGATTCAGGCAGAATCCCGCTCGCTTAATTATATTCCTTTATTTAACGGATTCCTTACAGAATATCCTGGTTGCGGACATCGTCCATGTCATCAAAGTCCTGGTTCTCGCCGACCATACCCCAGATGAAGGTATAGTTTCTGGATCCGCTTCCGGAATGAATGGACCAGCTCGGGGAGATTACCGCCTGCTCATTGCGCATGACGATGTGACGTGTCTCCTGCGGTTCGCCCATGTAATGCATGACGAATGCATCTTCCGGCAGATCGAAGTACAGATATACTTCCATCCGGCGGTCATGGGTGTGGCACGGCATGGTGTTCCAGACACTTCCCGGTTCGAGATGTGTCATGCCCATTTCCAGCTGGCAGGATTCCACCTGACCCGGCAGGATGTACTTGTTAATGGTACGGTGGTTGGAATCTTCGAGTGTGCCGAGTTCCTTCTTGTTTTCCGGAAGAATCTCAACGTCATAATCAAACTCTGCCTTCGCATCTTTCAGAATGCGCTTGGTCGGATAAGTCATATGCGCCGGTCCGGAGCACATGTAGAACTTTGCCGGATTGGACGCATCATCGGACCGGAAGCTCAGTTCCTTTGAACCTCTTCCGACATACATGCCGTCTCTTGCGCCGATTCTGTACTCTGTGCCGTCAACGATGATTGTTCCGGCACCGCCGATATTGATGAAGCCTGCTTCCCGGCGCTCCAGGAAGTACTGCGCACGAAGCTCATCGCCTGCCTCGAGCTTGAGTTCCTTTGTGACAGGTGTGATGCCGCCGAAAATGATCCGGTCGATGTGGCTGTATACGAGTCTTACTTCATCGGGAATAAATACATTTTCTACGAGAAATTCTTCTCTGAGGCGTTCCGTGGTGTAATGCTTTACATCCTTCGGGGATGCGGCTGTTCTCAGTTCCATCTGCTGGTCTCCTTTTTCATTAATGATTAACAGTCTCCGCAATGCACTGCATTGCCGGTACACGTCTATACTAGCTCAAGAATTTCAATTAGTAAACCGTTTCACCTATTTTTCATTTAACACACATTTCCGCGCGTTGACACTCATTTTTCGCAATGTTAAGATGGGTAAAGACAGGAGCGGAATTACCGTTTGGTTAACCTGTTTACTAATTGAAGGTAGGTAAAATATGAAAGAGTACATGGGCAGCGATTTCCTGCTGCAGAACGAAACAGCGAAACACCTTTATCACGATTACGCAGAGAACCTCCCGATCATTGACTATCATTGTCACATTCCTCCTCAGGAAATCTATGAGAACCGCAAGTTCGAGAACATCACACAGGTATGGCTCGGCGGTCATCAGAAGCGTGCAGACGGAAGTGACTACTACTTCGGTGACCACTACAAGTGGCGCCTGATGCGCTGCAACGGCGTCAGCGAAGAATACATTACCGGCGACAAGTCCGACCGCGAGCGCTTCCAGAAGTTTGCGGAGACCATGGAAAAGACCATCGGCAACCCGATGAACCACTGGTGCCAGCTCGAGCTCAAGAAATACTTCGGTTATGAGAAGCCGATCAACGGCGCAAATGCCCAGGAGATCTGGGACATCTGCAATGAGAAGCTCCAGAACGATCCGAAGTGCACCGTCCGCGGTCTCATCGAGGCAAGCAACGTCAGCTTCGTAGGCACAACCGACGATCCTGTTGATTCCCTCGAATGGCACATCAAGATCAAGGAAGATCCTTCCATTAAAGTAACGGTTGCGCCGAGCTTCCGTCCGGACAAGGCGCTCAACGTTCACCTCGCAGGATTCGACAGCTACATGAAGCAGCTCGCCGAAGTATCCGGCGTTGCGATCGACGGCGCAGACAGCTGCCTCAAGGCTCTTGAAAAGCGCCTGCTGTTCTTCGTCAGCCTCGGCTGCAAGGCAAGTGACCACGGTATCGAAGAGATTCCGTTCACCGGTGCGGATGCCGCAAAAGCGGACATCGCATTCAAGAAGGCTATGGCCGGCGAAGCGGTCAGCGAAGAAGAGCGCCGCGACTGGCAGTCCTACCTCATGGTCGGTCTTGGCAGAATGTACTATGACAACGGCGTCGCAATGCAGCTGCATTACAACGCAATCCGCAACACCAACCAGAAGTACTTTGAAAAGTACGGCGCAGACACCGGCTTCGATGCGATGGATGCACACAACTGCGTACACGGCATTCAGGGTCTCCTGAGCTGCCTCACCTACACCAATCAGTGCCCGCACACCATCCTGTACTCCCTGAATCCGAGTGACATGGATCTTGTCGCAACGATCTGCGGATGCTTCCAGTGTGACAGCGATGTTCCGAGCCGCGTTCAGCTCGGTGCCGCATGGTGGTTCAATGACACCAAGGACGGCATGGTCCGCCACCTGCAGATCCTCGGCCGCCTCGGCGTTCTCGGCAACTTCATCGGCATGCTGACAGACAGCCGCAGCTTCCTGAGCTACACCCGTCATGAATACTTCCGCCGCATTCTCTGCAACCAGGTCGGCAAGTGGGTTGAAGACGGTGAGTTCCCGAATGATGACGCTGCTCTCAAGGCAATCGTGGAAGGCATCTGCTTCTACAACGCACAGCGCTACTTCGGTCTGTAATCCTCAGAATCAATACCCTTTCAGACGACAGCCCTTCGCGGGCTGCCGTTTTTTATTCCAAAGGGCAAAACGCAGAAAACGGCAGACTGGGTGAGTGTCTGCCGTTTTCTGCATATTAGGAGGTCTGTATACCGTGCTGTCTGATTAATCCGGCTGCTTGCCGATATATGCAAGAATGCCGCCGTCCACATAGAGAATGTGGCCGTTCACAAAATTGGACGCATCACTTGCCAGGAACACTGCCGGGCCGGTCATGTCATCCGGCGTTCCCCAGCGCTCTGCAGGAGTCTTCGCAACGATGAAGCTGTCAAACGGATGACGGCTGCCGTCTGCCTGGCGCTCACGGAGCGGTGCGGTCTGCGGGGTTGCGATATAACCCGGGCCAAGTCCGTTGCACTGAATGTTGTATTTGCCGTATTCCGAACAGATGTTCTTTGTGAGCATCTTGAGTCCGCCCTTTGCGGCAGCGTATGCCGAAACGGTCTCACGTCCAAGTTCACTGGTCATCGAACAGATGTTGATGATCTTGCCGTGTCCCTTTTCAATCATGCCGGGAATGACCGCTTTCGATACGATAAACGGCGCGCTGAGGTCTACGTCCACTACCTGGCGGAAATCCGCGGCGCTCATCTCCACCATCGGAATGCGCTTGATAATACCCGCATTGTTTACAAGAATGTCGATGACGCCGACTTCTTCATTGATCTTCCGTACCATTTCCGCGACAGCGTTCTCATCCGAAACATCACACACATAACCGTGTGCTTCAATGCCTTCTTCGCGGTAACGGGCGATTGCCCGCTCATTCTTTTCCTGACTGCGGCCGTTGAAGCAGATGGTTGCGCCGCATTTTGCAAACGCAGACGCAATCGCAAAGCCGATTCCGTCAGACGCGCCCGTCACAAGCGCGACTTTTCCTTCCAGACTGAATGCATTCAGATCAAACATCGTATTTCCTTCCTGACAGTTCTGTCTGCCAAAACTGATTTCCTGTCAGCGCCTGATCCGCTGCGGCGGACAGTGTGCTGTTTCGTTAAGTAAACCGGTATACCCAGAATATAAGTGGCTTTTCACACTTTGTCAATGAGTTTACCTGTTTTTACATGAAAATAAGATGAAATGTATGCATTTTATGGAAAACAAGGTGTTTCTGCGGTTTAACAGATTGACAAATCCGCCAAGAAGTTCTACCGTAATTTTATAAACCGGTTAACAAGCAGGAGGGCCCAGGATGAGTGACCGAATCACAATCAATGATATTGCAAAACTCGCCGGAGTCTCCAAGACAACTGTTTCGTTCTTTCTCAACGGCAAATTCGACAAAATGTCCGATGAGACGCGCAGGAAACTGGAAGATGTCATTACCAGAACCAATTATCATCCCAATACGATTGCGCGTTCTCTGAACTACAAACAGACGTATCTGATCGGCGTGGTCATTGGTGACATCACCAATTCCTTTGCCAACCAGATCGTCAAAGGAATCGATGACTACTCCCGAGAGCACGGCTATCAGATGATTGTCGGATCCAGCAATTACCTGCTGGATAATGAGCGAAAGTGCATCACCGGAATGGCGGCCATGGGAGTTGACGGATTCATCGTTCAGCCGACTGTGCATTTCGAAACAATGTGGAAGGAGCTCGGCATCCATAAGCCGATTGCCTACTTTGATTCTCCGAATCAGGCAAGCGAAGAGCTGTGGGTAAAGACCAACAACTACGAAGCTGTTTACGATGCGACGGAAATGCTCGTAAAACAAGGATATAATCATTTTGTAATCATAACCGCAGATCCGTATGTGCTGCAGACCCGTATGGAACGCAACCGCGGATTCACCGACTGTCTGGAACTTGCGAAGAAGCCGTATGGCATGATTCTCGCAGACAGCACGACAACGGCGGAAGCTTTGGAAAATAAATTAAAACCTTATCTTGAGTCCGATCAGTCAACCGGAATCTTTGTCTGCAACAACTGGTTGCTGGACAAGGCATATCTGGTACTCCGGAATTACCGGGATCTGATTCCCCAGAAGATCGGTCTCATCGGGTTTGATTCCCTGGAATGGACGGAGCTTGTGTCCCCTTCCATTACCACGATCGTTCAGCCTGCCTATGAGGAAGGACAGGCCGCCGCAAAAATCCTGATTGACCGGATTGAAAACCGGAATGAGGAAGCTCCGAACCGGATTCTCAAGTGCCGCATCAATGAGCTGGACAGTACAAGACGCAGCTGAGAACCCTTAAGGAAAGGTATCAAATTACAGAAAAGTAATCTTAATAAAACAAAAGGAGAGAGAAAAGATTATGGAATTGCTTAATAAGGAAATGACTCACGCAGTTGACCGCCCGGTCAGAGTCGCACAGTTCGGAGAAGGAAACTTCCTCCGCGCATTCGTTGACTACATGGTTGACATTGCCAATGAAAAGGGTCTGTTTGATGGAAGCGTTGTTCTGATTCGTCCGATCCCGTTCGGTGACATGGACAAG
>JAFOLE010000172.1 GCA_017419465.1 Solobacterium sp.
CGGAACATCAGGATTCCGTGCACGGCCGGATCCTGATTGAGACCGTCCAGCGTCCGGTAGAATGTCTCCGTATCCGTGTCCGACGGAAGGATCACTTTCTTAACGGATGCACCTAACGATTCGCAGCGCTTTACGGCTCCGTTTTCATAGGAGATGTCATCCGGTCTCTCCCCGACCCGCAGAATCGCAAGACAGGGATTGATTCCTTTTTCCTTCAGTACAGTGATGTGTGCTGCGGTTTCCTCATTCATCGCCGCCGCAGCTTCTTTTCCTTTCAACAGTTCAGCCATCCATTCTCTCCATTACCGCATTGAAACAGTTCAGTGCGCGTTCGGTATATTCTCCCAGCAGCACATCTGCCTTTTCATCCAATGCCTCCGCATATTCCCGGTCTTTCATCAGACGCGTATTGACTCTTACATTGAGGTACGCGCCGCACAGTGCACCGTGTGCCAGCATGACCGAAGTTCCCGCATCGGATACTGCAAGTTTTGATCCGATCACCGCAAGACGCTCATCCAGCCGAATCACCTCCGCGCAGTACTGCATGATCCTGTACGGCGGCTTTGCGGCGTTGCGCAGACAGGTCTCCATCCGTTCCGCATAGCCCTCACTGTTTTTGTCCAGGGCATAGGCAGCCGCGAGCGGCGCAAACGCCTCTGCATCCTCTTTGATGCATTCAGACAGTGTATTGCGCAGTGTCTCCGCGCGCTTCATAATCCCGCGGATCTCTTTTTCATACTCCGCATATTTCTTTTTTCCGGTTGTAAGGTTGGTGACCATTTCCGAAAGCGATGCCGCAAGCGCTCCGCACAGGGCGCTGACGCCTCCGCCGCCGGGAACCGGTGCTTTCGAAGCACTTTCTTCCATAAACTCTGTGATCGTTTTGTTCAGCATAATAAAATCTCCGTCTGCAGATATATCTTAACAATACTTCTCCATGCCCCGTACTGTAAAAATAATGGTTTTCGGTCCTTTTTTTCATTTGTTTCACGGATATATGAATGTTCTGTTTTTTTCTATGATCAAAGTGGATTCCCGGGAAGGAATCAGAAAACAATAATTCAGGGAGGAAATATCATGGCATTATCACTCGATTCCAAAATCAGAGACATCATGCGTTCACCGGAGGGCAAAGCTGTTATGGAGAAGTATGCACCCGGCTCCACAAAGGATCCGCGCATGAAACTCGTCGGCGGTCTTACCTACCGCAAGCTGCTCAGCTATCCGGAATCTGCCGAAGTGGCTGTGCACGCGGAAGAAATCGACGCTGATCTCAAGGCCTGCTCCAAATAAGCGTTCATAAAAAACAGATGCCGAGGCATCTGTTTTTTACTGCATTCTGAGAATGCTTTCGATATCGATCGCCTTCAGCAGGATTTCCAGCTGAAGCCGCTGATCCGAATCCTGTAGGTCGACGTTCAGTTCACGCTCGATCCGGGCGATACGGTCAATCAGCGTGGAGCGGTGAATAAACAGTTTCTGCGCTGCAGATGTATAGGACATGTTCTCTTCAAGAAATACCTTCAGCGTTTCAAGGTAAGAGACACCCGAGGTCCTGTCATGTTCAAGCACATTCTTGAGACCGCTAGGGTAATAGGCTTCAGACGGCAGCCCGCCGAGCGAATTGATGATCATCTCCGTCAGCGCGTAACTGGCAAAATAGAAGAAGTTTCCGGTCGGGCTCATCATCTTCCCGTTTTCGAGCGCAGATCTTGCCTGCAGGTAATGGATCCGGATATCAAAGAGGTCATTGAATTCATTGGAAATGCCGGCATTCAGCCGCATCCGTGCGATAAAGTCCTTCAGCTTCCGGTTCAGCCCGACCTGATATTCCCGCTTTTTTTCACGCAGCGGCTCGATATCGGCAAACCCGACCATCATCTGATCCTGCGGAAACGCAAAGGAATCTCCAAACAGTTCTTCAAAACTGTCGCAGATATAGGAAACAGGCAGCGGTGAATGAGATGTCTGATATTCCATTAATATACACACATAGGTATGTTTCCGGTTCGCAGCGTTCAGCACCCATCGCTGCGTATAGGACAGCGGCATCTCCTCAACCAGCGTACGCATGACCTGCCGCATCGAAGACTGTTCGTCATTGATGACCGCCGGATTCTTTGCGATCGCAAGTTCCAGTATGGAGCCCAGGTACACCGCAAGCGCCCCTTCCCCTTCAAACGATCCGCTGTCCTGATCGATACAGAGACATCCTTCATAATTCCCGTTTTTATTAAACAGATTGACGCACAGCACCTTCTTATCCAGAAGGTCAAAACGGATCGCGCCTTTCTTCTCGGTCATCAGCTCATATGACGACAGAAATTTATCGACCGCTTCGGTATGAAGCGCGCCGTTTCCGCCCGGCTGCCAGTCTTCATTTGATTTATCATCATTGCTTGCGGCAATATAATGGAATCCCTTGTCCAGCACAAAGAGCGGATGTGAAAATACCGCAGCAGAATCCGTGATCAGCTGCTGCACCTCATCATTGAACAGATCCTGATAAAGCTTCCGCTCCCACTCATCATAGAAGTCGAAGATTTCCTGCAGCGTCTGGTACACCCTGAAGAAATCTGCTTTGTTTTTGATGCTGATAAGACAGATCCGGTTTTTGTAATTCTTGAGATTGATGTGCTCCCCGATGCACACGAGAACCGCATTATTTCCGATACGGGGACGCTTCGGAAGATGATCCGCTGTCGCAAGATACAGATGTTCGGGCAAAAAGTCTACTTCGTTTTCCATGTAGAATTCCGGCCGCGGCAAAATCAGCCGGTCCGTCCCCGAACCATACATTTCAACTGTATAGTGCTTTTTCAGTTCATGATGGATTATATCCGCATTCAGCTTCATTTCAGCATCATCTCCAATTCAAATTATACAGGAAAGCGGTTTGGTAATACCCGTCATTTTGTAGGTATTTGTTATGTTTCAAGCTGAACAAAATAGCGGTCAGTTTTCGGGTTCAAGGCCTGCAGGGACGGCAGCCCGCCCTCTCCTCTCTGCCGCGCCCGCCAAAAAGCGCATTCCTGCCGCTGAATTTCCCTGTTTTTTCAGCATATTTTAACGCCCGTCTGATTTTTACAATGAAGTTGTATTCAATCCCGGGAATACCCTTTTCATGATGAAACATCACAGGAGGAATTATGGCTTTCACACCTGCCGACAAGAAAATGCTTGAGGGCTATGTCGCCGCTGCCCGTCCGTTTGCGGACATGTTTTCCGTAAAAGGCAAAACGGCGCTCGTGACCGGCGGAACATCCGGTCTCGGTTTTGACATCGCGCTTCGCCTGCTGCAGGGCGGCGCAAAGGTCGTTGTCGCTTCCAATTCCCGCATTGAGGAGGAAGCCGCGATGCCGCTGTTTGCGGAGCAGGGTTTCGGCGACAGCGTATCATTCTGCTTCACCGATGTCAGAAATGAAGAAGAAGTCGAAAAACTGGTTGCGTTCACTGCGGAAACATACGGCTCGCTGGACATCTTCGTAAACAGCGCAGCAATCTGGAACTACGCGAAGGTTTATGACCTTCCGAAAGAAGATCTCGCACTCATTTTTGAAACCAATGTTTACGGCGCCTTCTTCGGTGTCAAACATGTCAGTAAATACATGAAAGAACATGAGATTCCGGGCAAGATCGTCCTGATCTCGTCAAACAGCCCGATTATGCCGTATCCGGTATTCGGAGGCTATCCCCACTACGCTTCCAGCAAGGCGGCCGTTATGGGCCTTGCGACCGAAGCCGCAAAAGAGCTCAAGCGCTACGGCATCATGGTAAACGCAGTGGCTCCGGGCGGAATGGTTACTCCGGGTGCAGCAGGCAATCTTGCGAGCGATCTTATCACCGAAGAGCAGCAGGATGAATTCTATGATGAGCTGATGGTCTGGTCCGTTGATGGCCAGCTCCCGGTCGATCAGGTCGGTATCATTGCCTACGCGCTCTGCACGCCGATGGGCGACGGCATCACCGGCGAAACGATCATGGCGGACGGCGGCTCATCCCATAACATCGTAAAGTACCAGCCGCAGATCGACGCCTATCCGGAAGAGAATTGAGGTAATACACAATGACAAAGAAAATCGACGGCAGAATTCCTGCCGATTCCGGCAATGACGCCGGATTCACACAGTACAATGCGGTGCAGTCACCCTGGAACAAACTGATGTCGTATCAGGACGCCCTGCACTATGCGTCCAGGTTTGAGGCCGTGCTCAGCGCGGCCGTTGCGCAGGCTTACCGCATCATTATTCCCGACTATGCGACACGCGCCTCCGAAATGTGCAAGGAAGCCTACGGAAGACTGTACTATACCGGAATCAATTACCCGGGCGATGACGGCTTCGGCATCCATCCGTTCATGTGCGGATCCTATCCCGGCGCACTGATCGGCGACAAGGGCGATGATGCTCTTCTGATGTGCGGACGCTGTCAGGACTTCGGCACCTACCGCTGCGAAAAGGAACTCGATGTCTGCGACTGGGATATCTGCGGATCAGAACTCTGCCGGGCAACCACCATGTCCCTGCAGGGACAGGCGGATGCGACGGAAAGCCGTCACAGAAAAGGCAAGAAGCTTGATTATCTGATGGTCGAAGCTAAGGGATGCGGCGACCGCCACTGCCGCATTATCGCGGAGAGCCGTGAAAAGTATCCGGCTCCCGAGCATGAATTATGGCAGTCATTCGGCCCCGCTGTCTCCGATGAATACAAGAAGTACACCGAAGAGGAAGACACGGTCGAAGAATCGATGATGTTCCGCGAGGAATGCGGTTACCGCTTCGTCAACGGCACGAATACCGAGACGGATTCCTCCAACCAGATGGTCAACCTCTCCACTGCAGCGTCCCTTTATCTCCTGCCGGCAATCGACAATGCCGTAAAACTCGGATACACGACGGCGGAGAATGCGGAATGGATCAAGAAGTGCGTACTTGAGGCTGCCGGCAAAGCAATGTTCGGTGAGCGCTACGCCATCCGCGCCTGCCGCGAATGGCTCGGTGTTCCGAATTCCATCGGAGAGGACGGACGCCTGCTGGGCGGCGTCATCGAGATGCTGCTGCAGTCACTTGTCTGCCACTATGAGATCGAAGCCTTCAACAAGGATGAAGTGATCTATGTGATCAATCGGGGCGATCTTGCGATCACCGGAACACAGTCGCTCTGTGAAGCACATCTGTACATGTGGCAGGGTATGGTCAAGACCCTTGTTAATGCGCAGTGGTCTGTATGGGAGGAAGATTCCCCTAAAGGAAAAATGCGCATCAAGATTGCCAAGAAGATCGACAAATTCATGTAAGGAGAACCGGACATGTATAAAAATATTTTTAAAGATGACGAGTGGAAACGCTCGGAACACATGGCTGTTAGAGAGTGCGTCGGATATTATCTGTTCACGCATCAGCTGATGGAAGTCAGCGGACCGGATGCAGGCCGCTTCCTGGATTACGTATGTCCGAATGACATTGCCTCGCTTGAAGTCGGACGGGATCGCTATACGACGATTCTGAATGAGGAAGGCGAGATTGTCGACGATGTCGTTGTAATGCGTCTTGAGGAAGAAAAATACTGGGTATCCACTCTGTACGCGACCAAGATCGATGACTGGTTTTATTTCCATTCCGACGGGTTTGACATTGATACCTGCGAGGTGACCGAAGACTGGCACATGTTCTCCGTTCAGGGGCCGAAATCCAAAGATGTGCTGAATGCCCTTGCCGCAAACGGTGTAGAGGATCTGAAATTCTTCCGTCACCGTCCCGATACACTGGCAGGAAAGGACGTTCTGATCAACCGCGGCGGATTTACCGGCGAGAAATTCGGCTACGAAGTCTACTGTGCTGCCGATGATGCCGATGATGTGCAGGATGCCATCGACCGCGCTGTTAAGGAAGCCGGCGGAAAAGAAGTCACCGAATTCCAGGTGTTCGCATGGACACTGCCGACCGAAGCCGGATTCTACTACATGCGTGATCTCAACCGCACCAATCCGTTTGAAGTCGGCCTTGAGAAAAACATCAACTGGGACAAGGATTTTATCGGTAAGGAAGCCCTTCTCAAAATAAAGGAAAACGGACCGGCACGCGAAATGGTGGGATTTGAGGTCTGTGATGAGAATCAGGATTTCTATATCCGCGCAAAGCAGTACGGCGGCCCGGGCGAACCGGTCTTCATCGACAGTGAAGAGGAGGAAGTGGGCCGTGTGTCCAAACTCGTATACTCCTATGTGAAGAATGTAAACAACGGCTATATTCTCGCAAAGAAGGATGCGCTTCATATCGGAGACCGTCTGAAGATTCACGGCTATGACTGTGTAATCACCGGGAAAAACTGGCTGAAGTAGTCATCCCCTCTCTGCTGAACGACAGAACGTAAAACGGCAGACCGCTGTGCAGGCAGGTCTGCCGTTTTTTCTGTTTCCGATAATATCTCCGGATGATTACTTCTTCAGTTCGCGTACAAGTTCCGCAATTGCAGGATCCTTGCAGTCACGGAAGAAGTACTCATCGAAGTGCTCTCCCGCAAGGGCGCCCTTTACGAGCTCCGGATCGAGATCCTTCAGGATATCCGCAAGCGGACGGAATGCCTTGGCACGGACAACGTCAAGAATCTTCTTGTTGCGCTGTTCCGGAACAACACGCTCTTTCGGATATCCGCCGCCGAACGGCTCGCTGAACAGCTTCTCGAAGATGTATTCGAGATGCAGGTCACCGCCCCAGCCGAAGCCGAGCGCAAACGGAATGGAAATCGCGTTTCCATCATTGATCTGTGCAAAGGTATATGCGTCCAGTGTTGTCGCAACATGACCGCAGATAACGCCCGGGAAGGAGTTCAGCGCCAGCATTGCGCCTTCGCCGGTTCCGCAGCCGGTAACGACAAAGTCTGCCGCGCCGGAGTTGAGCAGGATTGCCGCAAGAATACCGTTCTGTACATAAGTCAGCTGTGCAGCATCATCTGCACTGTACATGCCGTAGTTTACAACCTCATAGCCCTTCGCATCCGCTACCTTGCGAAGCGACGCTTCAATAATGCTGTTTTTCGCAGCCTGTGAATTCTCATTGATTAATGCAATTCTCATATGGATGTAGTTTCTCTCTTTCTGCCACTATTATAATTCACAACGCTTTAAAGCAAACGCACAAAACACCCGTCTTTGTTATATCCGGATCATCTGATAGCCGATTCCGACATGCGTCTGAATCAGAGAGACATTCTGTCCCTGTTTCAGCTTCTTTCGAAGCCCGGCCATATAGACGCGCAGAGACACGATATCGGAATCGATCCCGTTTCCCCAGATCCGGTCGATGATGTAGGAATGGGTCAGCACCTTGCCGACATTCTTCGCCAGCAGGATCAGCAGCTTGTATTCAATGGGCGTCAGATGAAGTTCGGTTCCGTTCATTGTCACAAGCGAGGAGGCATAATCGATCTTCAGGTCGCCGTTTTCAAATACCGACTCCTCCAGAGAATCATTCCGGGAATACTGAAGGCGCCGCTGCACGGCACGGATCCTGGCAAGCAGTTCCGCAACGGAAAACGGTTTGGTCAGATAGTCATCCGCCCCGCTGTCCAGCGCATCGATCTTATCCTTGTCCTCGCCGCGCGCACTGATCACAACAATCGGTGTATTTGCCCAGGTGCGGATCGTCCGGATCACTTCGATGCCGTCCATGTCCGGAAGCCCGAGATCCAGAAGGATCAGATCCGGATGATGCGATGCGCACAGTGAAACGCCGTCCTTTCCGCAGTCTGCGGTAAGAAACGTATATCCGTTGATCTTCAGCGTAATGGAGATCAGGTTCATGATGGACTTGTCATCTTCTACGATCAGTATCTTGAATTCACTCATCCGGATTCACCTCCGCCGCTTCCAGTGTGAAGCTGAACACCGCACCATGCGGCACATTGTCATGCACTTCAATCGTCTGGTGGTGTGCCTGGAGTATCATAGCACACAGATTGAGACCGATTCCCATACTGCGGCAGCTGTCCGACAGTGTATGCTTTCCGGTATAGTACAGGGAAAACACATGCGGCTTTTCCGCATCCGGAATACCGTACCCGTCATCGGATACGGAAATACGCACCTGCCTGCCGGTCTGTTCTTTCCGTATTTCAATATGCGAACCTGCGGGCGTGTACTTGATGGCGTTGTTGATCAGGTTCACGAGCACCACAACGATGAGCTTTGCGTCCATCATCGCAAACGTGCTTTCATCCCCGTCACGAACAACAATTTCATGTTCGCTCTGATGCGGGTCAAGGTGCCGCAGCGATTCCTCAATGACCTCTTCAACACTGACCGGAGAAAGTGTGATATCCGGATCGTTTTCCAGACGCGTCATGGACAGGATATTTTCCATCTGTTCGCTGAGCCAGAGCGCATCATCCTGCAGATCCGTATATACCTTCTGTTTTTCCTCTTCCGTCATTGCAGTGCTGTTCTGCGAAAGATTCACCGCATTGCCGTACATTGCGGTCAGCGGCGTGCGCAGATCGTGCGATACCGAGCGCAGAAGACCGGAGCGGAACCGTTCGGTCTCCGCATTGATTTCGGCAGCCTGTTTTTCCCGGCTGATCCGCTCATTATCGAGCGCCATCGTAAATTCATTGACGATGGAAAGCAGAATCGATTTTTCAAAGCCGGTCAGATTCCGGCCGTCCATCCGGATTCCCAGGACGCCGTACTTCCGCTCTCCGGCAAAGATACTCAGATACCGGTAAGCACTGTCGGAATAATGATTCGTAAACGCGCCGGCGTGATGGCCGTTCTCGCTTGTCCACTGCACGGCTTCACGGTCCGATTCGGAAATGACTTCCGGCGTCCGGTGTTCCGCGGAGCCGGTCTCCTTCCCTGCCGGAATAATGGATCCGTCCGGACCGATCCGGTAATATACAACATCACGGTTCAGAAGACTCGACAGCTGTGTGCAGGTGATCTTTACCATCTCCTCGCTGCTGCTGGCTTTCTGAAGCTGATCGGAAGTATCCAGAAGCACCTTTGCCTGATAGGCATTCTCCGCCGACTCCCAGGCGATCGACTTCAGCCTTGCGGCAAGCGAACCCGTAATCAGCGCGGCGATGATCGTCACAAAATAGGTCACCAGATAATTCGGATCATAGACCAGAAGCGTAAAGCGCGGTTCGATGAACAGAAAGTTAAACAGCAGGATGTACAGCACCGCCGCAATGAGACCGTACAGCTGATGCGAGGTCAGCACGGAGGCCACCAGCACAGCAAGAATATAGATCGTGATGATATTGGAATTACTGAATGGAGAATGATAGAAAAGATATGCAAGAATGGTAGCGACCGCCATGATGCCGATCGTCAGTAGCAGATCCCTCACATTGAACAGCTTGTCATTTCCGCGCCGGTAATCCTGCGGAATCGAGGATGATTTTGCGTCGGGAATAATGTGGATATTCGTGTCCGGAAGATAGCGGATCAGCTGATCGGGAATACTGCGCACCGCAAAAAGGCGGGGCCTTGCGCTCTCGCCGATAAAGAGATCCGTAACGCCTGAACGCTTTGCGTATTCCGCAATCGTCAGTGCGATCTCACCGGTCTCCATCGTATCCACATGCGCCCCGCAGTTCTTTGCCAGGGATATGTTTTCATTCAGTCTTGCATTCGAAGTCCCGCCGGCATTTGCGCTGCCGACATACAGTGCGAGAAAGGTGTCCTCGTTTCCTCTGCACATTCTGGCCGCTGCCCGGATCACCCGCTCGTTGCTGGGAGACGCAGACAGGCATACAAGAATCACGTTTCCGGTTTCTCTGATTAATTCCATAATTCTACAATCTCTTTTTCCGGGATGAATTGCAACAGATCAGTGGTGCAGTTCCTTCAGTTGAACCTTTGTACGGGCAGTTTCACTGTCAGATTTGAAAAACTGTCGCAGTTTCTTCTGCCGTGCATGCAGATACTTCATGATCCGCTTCGGGAGCCTGCGGACGTATCTGTGGCGGAGCGGTTCGGGAATCGCAAAGTCCATCATGATACTGACAGCCGCATAGACAAGAACGGCGGAAAGAATGAAGCAGCCGATAATAATCAGATTCAGCAGCATATCTTCAATCCTCCTTACAGATAAAACAGTTTCTGGATACTCTGCGTCTTGCCGAGCACCAGCATGGTTTCGCCGTACCGCATGACGGTGTCAACGCCGATATTCATATCCATCTTCCCGTTTTTCACACCGAGAATATTGATGTTGTATTTGTTCCGGATATCCAGCTCTCCGATTCGTTTTCCATCCCACTCTTTCGGGATTTCCAGTTCAAAGATGGAATACCCGTCCGTCACTTCGATATAGTTGTGAATGCTTTCCGAACTGAACCGGATCGCGGTCCAGCTGCCGAGCTGACGCTCCGGGAACACCACGGCATCCGCGCCGTTATGAAGGAGAAACTTCTCCTGCGATCCGCTGGTCGCCCGCGAGACGGTTTTCCTTGCGCCGAGTTCCTCTAGGAGAAACGTTGTCTCCAGGGAACTCAGGAAGTCATCGCCGATCGCGACAATGCACAGGTCATAATCCTTAACGCCGAGCGATTCCATGAATGTACGGTCCGTACTGTCACCGATTTCCGCACTGGTCACATATTCAAGTGCCTTATTGATCCGGTCTTCATTCTTGTCCACCAGCATTACCTGATGTCCAAGTTCATGAAGTTTTTCGCAGGTATATCTCCCGAATCTTCCGGCTCCGATTACAAGCACATTTTTCATTTGTCATACCTCTCTATCCGACCGCAATCTTTTCCATCGGATATTTGCGGATCGGCCGCTTTTTCTTTGAGACAGCCGCATAGACGATCGTCAGGCCGCCGACTCTTCCGAAATACATAAACAGAATCAGAATCGCTTTTGAGACCGGGCCAAGTCCTGGTGTGATTCCGGTTGTCAGTCCTACTGTTCCAAGTGCAGATGCACATTCGAACATTGCCCGGATCAGCGGAACCGGCTCAGCCAGTGTGATGACCGCAGTTCCCGTCATCAGGAGCGCTGTATAGATGAACAGTATGGAGAACGCCTTGTGAATACTTGTCTCATCCAGACGTCTTCCGAAACAGTTCACATCCTCTTTTCTTCGCAGATCATTTGCGGCGGCGATGCATACCGCAAAGAGTGTTGTCACCTTCATACCGCCGGCCGTGGAACCCGGCGCGCCGCCGGTCATCATCAGTACAATCGTCACTAACATTCCAGTTTCCGAAATTGCGCCGTATTCGAAGGTATTGAATCCTGCCGTACGCGGGGTGACTGCCGCAAACAGGGAATACCAGATCCGATCCGTCATCCGGAGATTACGGAATTCCACCAGCCAGAAATACAGAAATGTCAGGATAAGCAGAACTGCTGTTGTATAAAGGATGATCTTTGTCTGAAGCCGCAGCCTCTGCCAGCGGAACCGGTTATCCAGAAGATCCCGCCAGGTAAGAAAGCCGATGCCTCCGAATACAATCAACGCCATGATGACGCCAAGCACCCAGTGATTGTGCTGCAAGGAACTGAGAGAGGAGTACTGTCCCCGTATTCCCATCAGGTCAAACCCGGCATTGCAGAAAGCAGATATGGAATGAAACAGCGCATAGCTCAGTCCTTTTGCAACTCCGAATTCCCGGATGAACGGCGGCGCCAGTGCAATCATGCCGAGTGCTTCCAGCAGTGCAGTTCCGCCGATAAAGAATTTTGTGAAGCGGATGATTCCGCCGATCTGCGGTGCGGATATTGCCTCCTGCATGACGGTACGCTGATGGATTCCAATCTGTTTTCCGCTGAGCACGATCATGAATACACCGACCGTCACAACACCAAGACCACCGATCTGAATCAGAATCAGAATGACCGCCCTTCCGAACAGTGACCAGTAGGTTGCAGTATCCCGTACGACAAGACCGGTTACACAGGCCGCGGAAGTCGAAGTAAACAGCGCATCCAGAAACGGTGTGCGAACATGGGATGCAGAAGCGATTGGAAGTGAGAGCAGCAATGCGCCGGCCAGGATCAGCAGGATAAAACCGACGAGAATTACCCGAAAGGATGTCATCTGGTCCCTGAGAAAGATCCGTAGTCGCAGCATACTTCTCTCCTTTGCTGATTTCAGTGTAAAAAGACCGGCATTAAGATTGGATTAATGTGGTTTCCCTGCACATTAAGATTTCGTTAAGACACCAAAAAACTCCGGCACATGCATGACCGGAGTACTGTCTGTTCTGATTCTGTTTTCTGTAATTACTTCTTACGCGTATATACGAACGTAATCGCAGAATACTGCGCATCCGCACTGTCATCAGTATATTCCCGTGTCAGCGTGTCTGCGCTCTTGTCATAGGTGACAACCAGTTCGTCACCGGATGCGCCGGTGAAGGTATAGGTATCACCGTCATTTGTCCATGTTCCATCTGTTGACGCAACGGTATCACCTTCATAGATATTCAGAGAACCGGTGCCGTCTTCATTAAATGTGTAGTAGCCCTTATCGCCGAAGAGCGATGCATTCTCTTCCGGATTCATTTCTGCCGGTTCCTCACCCGGTACGGTCGCGGTAACCTTTGTCAGTTCCCAGTCACCGACGACGGGATTTGCCTCGGACGCTGCCGGAGCTGCAGAGCTGCCGCAGCCGGCAAGTGTAAGCGCAAGTGCGGATACTGCCGCAAATACTGATAATTTCTTCATATTCATTTCCTCCTGTTGATTCATAAAAAATGAAGGATCCGGCGCAAGCCGGATCCTTTCAAGCTGTTGTTGTAAGAGCAGTTTACTCTTCCGGTGTTACATAGTATGCAAGGTCAAACACTGCATTTTCCACTTCGTCAACCGTGCCGTCTGTACCTGCATGATACTTTGTGACATACAGGCTGAGTTCCGGCTTCTCAGTGGAGGTCTTGCCGAGGCTGAGCACCGCATAGTTGGTGCCGTTGACAACCTGGGTTCCCAGTACGGTGATCGGATTCAGTGTGACGCCGAGGAGCTTTTCAGCAGCTGCCTCAAAAGCGACCATCGTATCTTCTCCTGCCAGCATGCCAGCCGCGCCGGTATCGGCAACGGTCCATCCGCCGAGTGCTGCGCCGTCCGCATTATCCTGTGTGTGGATATCTGCGACATCGATCTGCTTGATGTTTACGAGAGAGATTTCGCCGACGGATTTTTCATTGACGACAACGACATACCATCCGTCAACCGGCTGTGCGGTTACGGTTGTGCCGGTCGCAAGATATGCGTAGTTGGTACCGTTGACAACCTGTGTCGCAAGAATGGTAACCGGTGTATAGCCTACACCTGTCAGTCCTTCGAGCGCTTGCTTAAACCGTGCGACATCGCCGTCTGCCATAATGGAGTTGTACTCTGTGTTAACCGTCCATCCGCCAAGCAGTGCACCTGCATTTTCTGCCGGTTCTGCCGCTGTTTCTGCGGTCGGTTCTGCAGTTGCTTCAGCTGTAGGTTCTGCCGGCGCTTCGGTCGGTTCTTCTGTCTTTTTCTGTCCGCATCCCACCAGCATCATTCCGGCGAGAACTGCCATTAAAAACTTTTTCATAATGCTTCTTTCCTCCTGTGACAGGAATTCCTGTCACTACTGAATATACGTCTTCCCTATTCCAAATTCCACATTCTGCATGCACATATTCTGCACATATTTTTCCATTTTCCGTAAGGAAGCGTTTTCATCGCCTTCACAGGCAGATCAGCCGCTCAGGTATGCATCATATTTCAAATACAGATCTGTCACTTCTTTGTATAAAAGCTTACCGATCCGCCGTTGCAGCGGAAGACCGCGTTTCCGTCACTGCCGATCGTTACCGGCTCCTTCACATTCCCGGAGCGGTCGATCCATGTCTCTCCTGCATGTATGGTTCCGACATACATATTCTTTTCACCGGCTTCATGA
>JAFOLE010000173.1 GCA_017419465.1 Solobacterium sp.
AGAACCTGATGAAGGAATTCGGATTTGATGAACCGCAGGCGGAGGCAATTGTCACATTGCGTCTTTACCGTTTGACTAATACGGATATCACACAGCTGCGCGCAGAGTTTGCGGAACTTGCCAATAAGATCGAAGAGACACAGGCAATTCTCGACAATCCGAATGTGATGAACCATGTCATCACCAAGGAACTCAAGGCAATCCGTGAGGAATACGGCGATGCCCGCCGGACCAAGCTTGAGGATGAAGTGTCCGAACTGGTAATCGACCGCACCAGCATGGTCGCAAATGAGCGTGTTGTCGTAACCGTCAGCCGTGACGGTTATCTCAAGAAGGTCAGCATGCGTTCCTATCAGGCAAGCGAAGGCACACCGACCGGTCTGAAGGCCGGCGATGAGCTGATCGGTTCGCTGGAATGCGACACGCTGGATACGCTTCTGCTGTTTACCTCGAAAGGAAACTACGCGTTCCTGCCGGTATGGCAGTGTGAAGACGGAAAGTGGAAGGAAATCGGCGCGCATCTGAACAAGACCGTGCGCATTGACGGTGATGACAAGATCCGCAATGCGGTGCTGGTGAAAAACTTTGAAACCTGGGCATGGATCGTTACGGTATCCGCCTCCGGCCAGATCAAGAAGAGCCGGGTCAGTGACTTTATGGTCCAGCGGAACAACCGTGTCATGCCTGCCATGTCGATGAAAAAAGGCGATGAGCTTGTCAAAGCGTTCCTCGTCTACAACAACGACCGTATTCTCGTGCTCAGTAAGGATGGATTTGCGAATATCTATCCGGCTGATCAGATCCCGACCATGGGAATCAAAACCCGCGGCGTCAAGGCACAGAACTACGGAAAGGGAGATGGCCTTGCGTCGGCATGTGCACTCTCGGAAGATGATCAGACCGTTCTCTTTACCACGACCAACGGCATGATGAAGCGGGTCAAGCTGGAAGAGATTCCGGAGAACAACCGTCCGGCCAAGGGAAATCTCATCTGTAAGCGGATCAAATCGAATCCAAGCATCCTGCTGAATGCTGAACCCATCGCAACCGGTGATGAGCTGGTCTTCTGTGATCCGGAGGTTCAGTCGATCCGCGCAGCGGAGATTCCGCTCAAGTCTGTGGCCAACACGTTCTCTGCACCGCTTGTGCTCCAGCCGGGGTGGTATTGCCGTAAGGGCATCAGCGAGTGCCGGATCATCGATATTCCGGAAGGATACAGTGAAGAGGCACATGATGATGTAGAGAAGCTCTCACTCTTTGAAACGGAGGGAGACGAATGACAAAATGCAGAGGCTGCGGTGCAGTGCTTCAGAGCGCTGACCGTACAAAACCCGGATATACACCGAAGGAAGGCAGTGACTACTGCCAGCGCTGTTTCCGGCTGATCCATTACGATGATCTTACCGTCTCCATGAAGACCGGCATCGATCCGGATGCGGTATTTGCGGAAGCAGAAGCCCTGGATGCGGCGGTGCTTTATGTGTGTGATCTGTTTGATTTTGAGTCCGGCATGATTCCCGGACTGCAGCGAAAGATCGGCGGAAAGGATATCGTGCTTGCATGCACAAAACGGGATCTTCTGCCGCAGACCGTTTCGCATGACAAGATTGCCCGCTTTGTGTTCGGACGTCTGAAGGAATACGGGCTTTCGATCAGAGAACTGGTTCTGGTTTCCGGAACGACCAAAGAGGGCGTTGAGGAAGTGCGCCAGGCGGTCCGGAAAATTTCCAACGGCCGTCCTGTCGTCGTCATGGGACGGGCAAACTCCGGAAAGAGCACGCTGTTAAATGCACTGACCGGAAAGGCGGTGCTTACCAGTTCCCGTTATCCCGGCACAACGCTGGAGTTCAATGAACTTGAGGCGGACGGAATCACCTATATCGATACGCCGGGCATTGAGATTTCCAAATCCATGATCATGGCGGTTCCGGAAGAGGTACTGAAAACCATCCTGCCGGTACGCACCGTAAAACCGAAGGTCTTCCAGATTCGTGAAGATCAGACCTTCTCGGTGGGCGGAATGGCCCGTGTCGATGTGAGCTGTGCGACTGCCGCAACCGTAACCTGGTATCTCAGCGACAGCGTCTATCTGCATCGCTCCAAAACAAGGGATGCGGATGAGCTCTGGCAGCGGCAGTACGGAAAGCTCCTGGTGCCGGTGCCGATGAACAATGACTTTACCGTCCGGACATTCCGGAAAGACGAAGAAAAGAATGACGTCAGTATTGACGGACTTGGCTGGTGCTGTATCAGCGGAGATGCCTCTGTTGTGAC
>JAFOLE010000174.1 GCA_017419465.1 Solobacterium sp.
CCGTGCTCGGTCCGCGGAAGACCGGCATTCGGATTGACAATGACCGGAATCGAGGCAGTTTCCATGAACTGTTTTACGATTGGCATCATCTCTCTTGGGCCAAGTGAACAGTTAACGCCGAGCGCATCCACGCCAAGGCCTTCCAGCATCGGCACCAGCGTCTTTACGGTTCCGCCGGTAAGCAGCTTCCCGGTCTTATCAAACGTGCAGGTGATAAAGACCGGAAGATCACAATTTTCCTTCGCCGCAAGCACGGCTGCCTTGGCTTCATAACTGTCGGACATTGTTTCAATCATCACAAGGTCCGCGCCTTCATCGGCGCCATAGCGGACGACCTCCGCAAAGAGTTCAACGGCTTCCTCAAACTTCAGGTCCCCAAGCGGTTCCAGCAGTTTTCCGGTCGGACCGATGTCCAGTGCGATATACGCATCCGGACGATTGGTATCGATTCTTGCCTGTTTTGCGTTGCGCACAGCTGCCCGGACAATGTCTTCAAGATTGTCGGGAAAATGAAGCCGGTTGGCGCCGAAGGTATTCGTGTTGAATACATCCGCGCCGGCGTTCAGATAGCCGGAATGCAGTTCAATGATGCGGTCGGGGTGAATCAGATTCCAGGATTCCGGCAGTTCTCCGCCGCGCAGTCCCATCTTCTGAAGCAGGGTTCCGGAACCGCCGTCAAAGAAGACGTGTTCACGGTTGATTTTTTCGGCAACAGAAATCATACGTGTTTCTCCGTTCTGCTGTACATGCATGTATCATGCATATTACAGTCTTCGCATCCGCTCAGGATGCAGTTTCGATCCGTTTCGGACAGACCGATAAATGCGGTGACGGATTTTGTCGGCACCATCAGGCATCCTTCGGTAAGTGAGATGCCGGTATGTTTTGTGATATCGAGAATGCGGAAGAAGTCACGCTGACTTTCCAACGCAAGATCCCCGTAGCCGGGGGAGTAGCGGGGACGCAGAAAGAGATGTTTCTCTGCGGCTTCCGCACGGATCGTTTCATTGACTTCATCGCACCAGTTTTCAATCATTACGGTGCATACTGCCTGCAGGATCGCCGCATCCGCCATCGAAGAAATCTGGGCCCGCCGGATCAGCCGGTCGGGTTCCGGTCCGAGCGTACATGCCATCATGGCAATTTCCGTACAGCCTTTCAGATTGCGGGAAAGGCTGCGGCTGGTGAAGGATGCATCTTCAACCCGGAAGGTATCTCCGTCAGAGACAAGCGGAAAGAAGCGGTGGATCTCCCGCGGCTGTACAGCAGCTTCCAGCTGCCGTATGGCAGTTTCGATATGGGAATGCAATTCAGGAGTTCCGGCATCTTTGCCGGATCCCAGCCAGCGCAGGACATCCTTCAGCTCAACCGGCTTCATTTCAGAAGCGCCGAAATATTATTCAGAATACCGGCGGCGACTTCCGGTTTGTTCATGGAGTACAGATGAATGTGCGTAATGCCGTTTGCGATGAGATCGATGATCTGTTCACTGGCATAGATGATGCCGGCCTGTTTCATGGCATCCGGATCATCCCCGTAGTGATCGACGATCGCGCGGAATCGCTCCGGAACCTGGGTTCCGCTGAGCTGGATACTGCGCTTGAGCTGCCGCTTTTCCGTGATCGGCATGATGCCGGCGATCACAGGCACATTGATTCCGGCTTCCCGCGCCTTGCGCAGATAGTTGTACAGAATCGTATTGTCAAAAAACATCTGGGTGGTCAGAAAATCACAGCCGGCTTCCACTTTCTGACGCAGATGCAGAAGGTCTTCCTTCATCGTATCGCTTTCCGGATGTCCTTCCGGATAGCAGGCACCGCCGATGCAGAG
>JAFOLE010000175.1 GCA_017419465.1 Solobacterium sp.
CGGACAGCGCTCCAGCGAAATGGCATCGTAGGAAATCCAGCAGGAGAAGATCCGGCTGGTCAGCTGTTTCCGATACAGGTCGGCGCAGAGATTGTCGATCATCTCAATGAAGACGATGCGGGCTTCGGAAAAACTGTATGGACGCGCAAGCACCTGACCGAGGTTCAGACTGTGCGCGGAGGCGTGGTAATGCTTGATGTCGGACATGCATACAGGTTCAATTCCCCAGGCATGGTCGATCAGAATCTCCGCATCGATGCCGAAGGTTTTGTAAAACCATTCTTCATTCCGCTGTGATCCGGCCGCAACCTGACCCATCGTAAACATGCCCGCATTGTTCAGGCGCCGTGCCTTTCCTGCACCGATCTGCCAGAAGTCCGTCAGAGGCTGATGGTCCCAGAGGAGGTATTTATAGCTGAGTTCATTGAGCTCCGCGATGCGAACGCCATCTTTGTCCGCCGGTGCCTTCTTTGCGACAATGTCCATGGCCACTTTGGCAAGATACATATTGGTTCCGATACCGACGGTCGCGGTGATGCCGGTTTCCGCAAGCACATCCCGGATCATTGTGATAGCCATCAGATGCGGGGCGGAAATGCCGCGCACGTTCGCTTCCGCTTCATAGAAGTGCAGGTAGGGCGTCACATCGATAAAGCATTCATCAATGGAATAAACATGAATATCCTCTTCGGATACATAGCGCAGATAGACGGAATAGATCAGCGCGGAGATGCGCTCATACTCCGCCATTCGGGGCATCGCCACAATATAATCCACGCGGCAGTGATGCGACCATTCATATTCCCGGATCTTCTGTTTTGCCTCAAACAGACGGGGACGGGAGGGAACCCCGATTGCCTTGAGGGCGGGCGATACCGCAAGACAGATCGTTTTGTCCGAGCGGGTTTCATCCGCCACCAGCAGCCGTGCCTTCAGCGGGTCGAGGCCAAGGTGCACGCACTCCACAGAGGCATAGTAGGACTTCAGATCAATACAGATGTAGATATGTTCATCACGCATACGCAGCCTCCGTTTCCGTATTTCGGGCATAAGAAAAACATCGTCTGTACAAACAATGTTTTTCGGGTGATTGTTACGCTTCCTTCCGGATCATTTTCACATGTGGAATGCCGTCCTCGAGGAACTCCTCAGAGACGACCTCAAACCCGAGTGACTGATAGAAGGGAATGGCATAGACCTGTGCTTCGAGGTAGACCGTATCTGCCTGAAACATGTCCTTTGCGATCCGGACACCTTCCGAAAGAATCCGGGTGCCGAGTCCCTTGTGATGCTCCGCCGCAATGACACGACCGATCGAGACATGTTCGCTTTCCACACCGCGGTCCATGATCCGCAGATATGCATGAATGCCGTTCATATCTTCCAGCCAGACATGAACCGCTTCCTGGTCGCGGTCATCGAGCTCGGGATACGGACAGTTCTGTTCCACCACAAAGACGTTTACGCGAAGTTTCAGAATCGCGTAGAGTTCTTCGACGGACAGTTCATAGAATCGCTTAATACACAGTTTCATATTTATTAACCCTTATAATCTGTATCTGATTTAACTCAGATGGAATCGGCCTTGTCTTTGATGGAGCCAAGGAATGCGTTGTCGGGAGTAAACGGCGCATCGATCGGCTGACCGTCCTTCCGCATCATAAGCAGTTTGATCATCAGAAGATTGACATTGATGTTCAGACTGGATGCGGCAGTGACCATATCCGCCCCGTTATGAAGCAGGTCTGTCAGTTCTTCCTCATCGATCAGGAGGTTTGCGGCGAAGGCGTTTGCCTCATACTCTGCCGCATTGCGGATATCAAACAGTTCATATTCGAGCAGAGGCTTCTGTCCGGAAAGGACTTCCCGGTGAAGCAGGATATGCCCGAGTTCATGCGCACAGGTCATCCGCTGCATTTCCTCGCTCATATTCCGGTTGATGAAGATAAAGGGAATGTCATCGATCAGGGCACTCAGACCTTTCTGGCGCTTTGTGCTGATGTATTTGACGGTGATGTCGAGCAGCTGACACAGCCGGAAGGGATCCCGGATGTCGTAGGTCCTTACCAGCTTTGAAGAGAGTTCTGCGGCACGGTTATCCATGATGCCTCTGCTTTGCCTCATGGTAGGCTTCCTGCAGAGCCCGCATGATCTCGTCCATGTCTTCCTCTTCCATTTCGCCGCCTGCCCACAGCGCTTTTACATCCGCTACGAGATCCATTGCCTGCCGCATGGCAGTGCTGCCGTACTGTTCGTTTGCCCGCAGGACAAAATCAATGTCGCGGTTGAGCAGAACGGATTCCTCAACGCCGAGCGCTTCCGCAAGCACGGCATACGTCTCCCGCTTCTTCGGCAGCATCTTTCCGCTCTCATAGTTCTGGATCGAGCGCCGGGAGATCCCGGTCTTCTCTGCCAGCTCTTCCTGCGAGAGGTTCTTCGATATCCGGATGTTGTGCAGTTTTTCCCCAAATTCCATCATTGTCTCCAAGTTGCGCATCATGCGCAACTTACGTCTTCATACTAATCCGCCGGCTGTTCAAAGTCAACGGGAAAGAATGTACAGAATGCGTTGTGCGTTAAGGATGTGGGAATGTGTGGTATGATACCCCTCGCGTAATTATGGAAGAAAACCTGCTTACAACCGGTGATTACCGGAAAAAGATCCTGGGATTCATGTGGCCGATTCTGGTCGGTCAGTTTTTCCAGCAGATGTACAATACCGCCGATGCGCTCATCGTCGGTAATTTTCTGAATGCGGAATCCCTTGCGGCGGTTACTTCCACATCGTCTCTGGTATTCCTGATCATCGGCTTCTGCCTGGGCTTCTCGTCCGGCGCCGGCGTCATTGTCTCAAGACACATCGGCGCACGGGATGATGAACAGACCGGAAAGGCGGTTCATACCGCAGTTCTGCTCGGTCTTGTGATCGGAATCATCACCACGATCCTAGGCGTCTTCTTTGCGGATGATCTGTTAAGGCTGATGGGAACCCCGGCCAATATCATTGAGCGGGCTGCGCTGTATCTGCGAATCTATTTCGGCGGCAGTATTTCGGTCGTCATGTACAACATGCTTGTCGGCATCGTGCAGGCGTCCGGCGACAGTAAGCATCCGCTGTATTATCTGGTGATTTCCTCGATTCTGAATATCATCCTCGATATTGTATTTATCTCTGTATTCCACATGGATGTGGACGGTGCGGCATTTGCGACGATCATTGCCCAGACATTCAGTGTCCTGCTTGTATTACGGCAATTGCTTAACGCAAAAGATGCGACACGGGTGATTCTTTCAAAGCTCCGGTTTGACCGCGAGAATCTGCGCGGCATCCTGCGGTATGGATTTCCGACCGCCATGCAGGACAGTGTCATCGATCTTTCCAACGTACTGATCCAGTCCTATATCAACTCCTTCGGCAGTGCCGCGGTGGCGGGCATCGGTGCCTCCACCCGGGCGGAAGGATTCGGCTTTCTGTTGATCACCGCATTCTCGATTGCGGTGACCACCTTTGTCTCACAGAATATCGGCGCCGGGGAATACGAACGGGCAAAGAAGGGAATCAGGTTCACGCTGATTACCTCCATTCTCATGATCGAGGCGGTGGGTCTCATCATGTACTGCTTTGCGCCGTATATCATCTCCGCCTTCAGTACGTCTCCGGACGTCATTGCGTTCGGTACCGGACGGATGCGCGTCTGTTCGCTCTTCTACTGCATGGTCGGCTTCTCCCATATCTCGAGCGCCGTCATGCGCGGTGCGGGAAGACCGAATGTGCCGCTGATCGTCATGCTGGGATGCTGGTGCGTGGTGCGCGTGGTGATCCTGATGACGATCGGACAGACCGTTCACGATATCCGGCTGGTGTACTGGATCTATCCGTTTACCTGGGTATTGAGCAGTATTGTATATATCTTCTTTCTCAAAAGCACGAAAATCGGGCCGCAGGAATAAAAAGCGGTTCGTTTTTTTGTGCGGCAGATGATTCCCTGAAATCGAAGCGGTTGAAAATCAGACACAGAGGGTACTACAATTCAGTTAACGGGAAGTTTCTTTGAAAAAAGGGGGGAATGTACAATGAGCACAAAGAAACGGAAACACATCATCACGGACAAGGTGCCCTGGCTTGTGGCGCTGATTCTCATGATTCTGGGAATCGCTGTGCCAAACGCAGTAAGCGGCGTCGTCGCCGGCTTCTTCGGCGGCACCGAGGTGACTGCCGGCCGCATCTGCAACACCGTAACAGCCATGCTTGTATCATTCATCATGATGGGCCTGTACACGCTCTGGTTCAAGCCGGAGTTTGACGGCAATCTCGGATCAGACGGCATCGCGAAAGGCTTCAGACTTGCGGTTCCGTTCCTCGTCTGCTGGGCCGTGTACTTCGTTCTCAACAAATATGTCGAAGGCGCAGTGTATGATTTTGCGGAAATCATGGTCTGGCTTTCCGGCTTTGCGGCAGGTGTAACCGAAGAGGTTGCGTTCCGCGGTCTTGCGACTACGACACTGCTTCGGAAATACCGGTCGGAAAAGAACGTCTGGCTTCCGGGTGTTCTGATCGGCGTGCTGTTCGGCGCAGTTCATTTTCTGAATATCACCGCAGGTGATGATCCGATCATCGTCCTTCTTACGGTGATCTTCGCAATCGGCGGAGGCCTGGTCTTCGGCGCGATCTACACCATGTGCGGCAACCTCTGGCCGGTGATCTTTGTGCACGGTCTGTATGACTCGATCTCGTTCTCCATCCTTGAGAATCCAAACGAACCGATCGAGATCGGCCTGTTCTCTTATGTACAGATTGGAATCATGTTTGTGGTCGGCATTCTGGCGCTGATTACCCTGATCAGGAAGCGCAGAAGCGTATCCGACCTCTGGCACCGCAAGTGGAACACCATTGCGTAACGAATTAATATCAGTTGTGTAAAAACAGACAGCGTCCCGGAACATTCCGGGACGCTGTTCTTTTTTCGTCCTGGTGGACAGTTGAGCGCACGCTGGAGATAACAAATAGAGGGAAGAGTGAATTGCGCGAAACAATAAAACCACCTGCTAGGCAGGTGGAAGGCAGGTGCTTCTTGTAGAAAGAAGCACCTCATCTGACTAAGATGGTGAGTGTCGAAGTCACCAGAATAGAAAGATGAGGTGTTTAATATGGCCAAGAAGTACGATTCATTGGCACACACAAAGTATTATACAAGATACCATATCGTGTTCACTCCAAAGTACAGAAGAAAGATAATTTACAATCA
>JAFOLE010000176.1 GCA_017419465.1 Solobacterium sp.
GATATATTCAATCCCTGCAGCACGTTGGCCGCTTCTTCGATCACCTCTTGCGAAGGGAGTTCAGCGGACGGATGATTCAACAGGTCCTCGAGTTTCTCATACCGCCGGTTCAGACGGCAGTAGTCAATCGCATATTCATCCGTATTTCTGCCGGTAAACCACAGGTCTCCGCCTTCCTGCATGGTTTCATGATTCCGGATCTGCGGCATGGTTTTCCCTGGCATAAATACATGTTCCGTGCGGATGCCCTTACAGTCGATCTCAAGACCCGAGGTTCGGACGTAGTCACGGAGACTGTCTCCGTCATACGTTATGATTGCGGACAGGGTTTCGATCAGATCGTACATCCGGTAATTGTCATCAGAGGTGTCTGTCTTCTGCCAGCTTCTGCCGTTGAAGGAATCAAAGCTGCGGCCGGACAGATAGATCCCGGTTCCGGGACTGACACCGATGGTATGAATCCGCAGCGCCTCATAGGAAGACTCATTCAGATTTCCGAAGAATTCCACCTCATCGGTAAATCCGACTTCCGCTTCACTGTGATCCCAGTTCCGTTTCAGATTCAGTGTCTGCCGCAGCACTTCATACTGCGAGCGTACATTCTCCATCAATGAGCGGATATGTTTCCACTGGTATGGCTCTGCGGGCATGGTAAACAGCGACACGACAACAACAGGAAGCGCAAGAAACGGGAATGCGAACGCGATATGCGCCTGCGCATTGGTCTGCCCTTCTTTCTTCCAGCTGCGCTGTACTGTTTCCGCCAGAAGAATCAGATGATACAGCAGGATGAACAATACGGCGCTTTTCCCATTCTGGATGCCCCGTATCACAAAGATAATCAATACGCCGATTCCTGCCGCCGCAGGGATGGCACGCAGCCAGCGATGCGACTGCGCGTTCCATTCCAGAAGTGCACACGCAAAACTGCCGGCGAGGATCCAGAACCCCCAGCGGTGTTCCAGCAGAAACCCGATCCGTCCCTCCTGCGGTACGGAAAGAACAATACCGGTGATTACGGAGATGCAGACGCCCGCAAGGATCAGACGACCGCGTGTCTTCAGCTTCCTTGCCAGCACAAGCACCAGCGTGATCAGTGCTGTGCACAGATAATACTCCGTATGGACCTCCTCCATTCCGGACAGAAAACAGAACGAGCTCATTGCGGACAGCGCAAGGACAGCGGTCATGATCAGTTCATACAAAACGGCAGCCATCAGAGCACCTCCGTCAGGTCCGCATTGACGGATACCTGTACCACATCGGCGCGATGCGCTGCGATCGGTGAGTCAGACGCTGCATCGTTAACCAGATAAACCGCGGTATAGATGCCATTTCGAAGCAGTTCCTGTACGAGGCTCTCTGCGGACGGACACCATTCATGTAACACCAGAATCACGGTTTTCTTATGAAACAGACGTGCCTGCCGCAGAACATCTGCGATCAGCGTGTCTGTTGTATTTGCATGCGTGAACCGGTAGTTTGCCATGCGCGCATAAAAGGCATCAAATCCGATATGCGGATCTACGTTGATATATTCTGTCCGGTCTTCCCGGATCACGGTTTCCACCGGAATTCCCTGTTCCATCAGAAACAGATTCAGCGCAATGACCGTTTCAAGCATCCGGTTTTCCAGAGGAAGGTAGTCTTCCATCCGGTCACTGTACCGATGCGGATCCATCAGGATGCCGATTCCTTCCTGCTGTTCGCCGATTCGTTCCCGGATCATCAGTTTCCCCTGTGCGCCGCTTGCCTTCCAGTTGATCAGTCTTGGATCATCCCCGGCCACATATTCCCGCATCAGCACATCCGCCTCATTCGGATAAATACGGGAATCTGTTACCGCACTTAACAGGATCTCCGTATGGTTCAGTTCTGTAAGATGCACGATATCCGGCTTCACCTTCAGACGCAGCGGTTCCGGATTACGATATGCAATCGTAAAGAAACGGAAGAAGTCCGTGACTTCGATCGTTCTGACACCGACTTCATAATTTCCCCGGTATTTACATACGAGATCTGTCTTCCGTTCAATGCGTTCCTTCGGCATCAGCTCGTATTCAATGTCGTCTGAAAGTCCGCTGATTTCGGAGAAGTCCGAATAGAACCGCACTCTGACACCGGAAAACAGAAGGAAACTTTCATTCTGCAGTACAAAGCGGAATACCGCTGGATGATTTGCGGTCAGTTCCTTTCCTTCGAGATCCTGAAAAATCTTGAACAGCAGGATCACCAGCCAGATATAAAAAAGTGAAGACACCGGCAGGAACGTAAGCAGGAAAAAGATCCCGTACGTTACCGGTCCTCCGCGCAATGATATTCCGATGATGGAAAGGATCCATAAGCCAAGCAGGATCCGGAAGTTCCGTTTCACGGCGTCCTACTCTTTCGGAACACGGACACGGAAAATAAGCTGATCCAGAATCCGGTCAATATCTTCTTTATGAAGCCTTGCCTCTGATGTTAATACAATCCGATGATGAAGAACCGGAATGGCAAC
>JAFOLE010000177.1 GCA_017419465.1 Solobacterium sp.
GTGTAAAGCATGAAGTCGGAAATACTGCCGTCCGGATACAGCACAAGAAGCAGTTCCCGGTTGTTTTCCGGCCAGTGTCCGGCTTTGATGTCATAGTTGTCCTTGTACAGCTTTTCTTCTTTCGGCAGGGAATTGAATACGCTTGTGGTCATCGCAGACGCAAATGCCGAACTGGAACTGTTTCCGCCGAATCCCATTGCCGCAAAGGTGTTGTCCGGATTCACCTGGCGGTAGCCATCCTCGTTGAGACGGTAGATATGCGGTGTTACGGAATAGGTATATTCCACTGCACTTGCATAGTCGTAGATGTTGCTTTCGGTTTCGAGATATGTTTTCAATGACGCAAGGTCATTGGACTTTGTGCGGGAAAGCATCCGGTTGATGAATGCACGTTCCACAACGTCATCGGTTTTTTCAGACTCCGCTTCTGCACTGTCATCGGAATTTCCGGACTGTGCCTCCGCATTCTGCGCCACCATCGTTGTAAGATCAAAGCTCGTGCTCGTGATCTGAACCGGATAACCGAGCAGGGTCTCTTCTTCGGTGTCCTTGATGTATTTGTTTACGCCGTTGGACAGCGAGAGAATCAGCGCAATGCCGATAATGCCGATCGAACCGGCAAACGCCACAAGCACGGTGCGTGCCAGTTTGGTACGGAGGTTATTGAAGCTCAGGGAAAGTGCCGTCAGGAATGACATGGAAGAGCGTCCCATGTTTTTATGCACGGCCGTTTCATTTTCATCCACGATATACGGATCGCTGTCGGAACGGATCACGCCGTCCTTGAGATTGACGATGCGGGTCGCATACTGTTCCGCCAGTTCCGGGTTGTGCGTAACCATGACAACCAGGCGGTCGCTCGCGACTTCCTTAAGCAGATCCATGACCTGCACGCTGGTTTCCGAGTCCAGCGCACCGGTCGGTTCATCCGCAAGCAGGATATCCGGGTCATTGACCAGCGCACGGGCAATCGCCACCCGCTGCATCTGTCCGCCGGACATCTGGCTCGGTTTCTTGTGCGCCTGTTCTCCAAGACCCACTTTTTCCAGTGCTTCCAGCGCGCGCTGTTTCCGTTCTCTGCGGGAGATGCCGGAAATTGTCAGGGCAAGCTCGACATTGGCCAGCACGGTCTGGTGCGGAATCAGGTTGTAACTCTGGAAAACAAACCCGATCGTATGGTTCCGGTAGGAATCCCAGTCCCGGTCCTTATAGCGTTTGGTGGAGATACCGTTGATGATCAGGTCACCGCTGTCATAACGGTCCAGGCCGCCGATAATATTCAAAAGCGTTGTCTTTCCCGAACCGCTCGGTCCGAGAATGGCAACGAATTCGTTATCGCGAAGATTCAGGCTGACATGGTCCAGTGCTTTCTGAACCAGATTGCCTGTTCTGTATTCTTTGGAAATATCCCTGATCTGAAGCATTGTTTTACCATTGCGCCTAATAAATATATTTTTAAAAAGCGCTGTATTATTGTAGCGCAAATCTGTGGGAATCATGTGTGAATTGCACGAAAACCCGGCAGACCGTAAAACATGCATATTAAAAGGAGATATCCTGCGATATCTCCCTGTTGGAATTACATATGTTCCGGAGCGGATACGCCGAGCAGCGCAAGCGCATTTTTCAGCGTGATGCCGGTTGCCTTCACCAGGCCGAGACGCTGATTTGTGAGGTCCGGATCTTCCGGATTGATGACCCGGCAGCTGTTGTAGTAGCTGTGATAGATCTTGACCAGCGAGAGCACGTAATCCGTGATCTTGTTCGGCTTTCTGCTTGCGGCAGCTTCCGCGACATGGTTCGGGAAGTCACCGATCATCTTCAGGATGAGCAGTTCCTTTTCATCCGTCAGGCGGTCATAACTTTCCTTCTGTTCGAATGCCTGCGCCTTTTCCAGAATGGAATGCATGCGGCTGTAGGCATACTGGCAGTAGAATACCGGGTTGTTGTTGTCCTTCTTGCGGGCAAGATCCATGTCGAAGTCCATATGGGATGCGACATCCTTCGAAACGAAGAACCATCTTGCGGCGTCGACACCGACATCCTCGCACAGTTCACGGATCGTGATGGCGTTGCCGGTACGCTTGGACATCTTGACCTCTTCGCCGTTTTCCACCATGCGGACCATCTGGATCAGGTCAACGCTGAGGGTTCCTTCCGGATAACCGAGGGCACGGAGCGCCGCATTCATCCGGATGACATAACTGTGGTGGTCAGCACCCCAGAGGTCTACCAGGTTCGGATAACCGCGTTCCACTTTATATACATGGTTTGCGATATCCGGTGTGAGGTAGGACAGACTTCCATCGCTCTTGCGCAGGACACGGTCCTTGTCATCGCCGTAGTCAGTGCTCCTGAACCAGAGGGCGCCGTCTTTTTCATAGGTCAGGCCCATCTCATTCATGCGTGCAAGGCAGTCCTTAATGCGCTTGGAATCATTCTCATAGAAGAAGGTTTCATGCATCCAGGAATCCATCTTGACGCCATACATCGCAAGGTCGCGCTCGATCTTTGCGAGCTCACGCTTTACGCCTTCTGCCTTGAAGTAGGCAAGCCGCTCTGCCGAATCGGCAGTCAGCCACTTGTCGCCGTCCTGCTTTGCGATGTCTTCTGCGATATGCTTTACATCCGCCGCATGATAACCGTCTTCCGGCAGCGGATATTCTTTTCCGAAGAACTCGAAGTATCTGGAAATCAGCGACTCTCCCAGCATGTTGACCTGGTTGCCCGCGTCATTGATGTAATACTCACGGAGCACATCATATCCGCTGGCCTCCATCAGCCGGCAGATACTGTCGCCCCATGCGGCATTTCTTGCATGTCCGCAATGGAGATCACCGGTCGGGTTTGCGCTGACCCACTCGACCAGCACCTTCTTTCCCTTTCCGGAATCATTGTGACCGTAGCTGTCCCTCTCTTCCAGAACACGGTTGATGACCTGCGTCAGGGAATCTTCCGAGATACGGAAATTAATGAAGCCGGGATTGGCAATCTCAATGGATTTTGCCTGCGGGAACGTCTCCTTCAGCACCTCAACGATCGGAGCTGCGATATCGGACGGCCGCTTATGAAGCTGTTTGGCAAGACGCATCGCAACGCTTGTGCTGTAGTCTCCCATTTTCGGATCACGCGGTGTCTCGACAACGATCACATCCTTTGCGTCAATGTCATAGACCTGCTTTACCGCAGCCTCTACCGCCTCAAAGATCAGGTGTTCAAAATCACTCATAAACCATACCTCGTTCTTTTTACAAAAAAAGCCCCTGCGGGCTTTTGTTTCCTCTTATGGCGCGCCGAGCAGGAGTCGAACCCGCAACCTTTTGATTCGTAGTCAAATGCTCTATCCAGTTGAGCTATCGGCGCAGACCTACGAGATTTTCATTTAAAAATCCGCCATTAATATATACACTATATTTCCGATCATTTCAACCGGATTCATCGCAGGATGGCGGAAAGACTCGTTTCCATGAGGTCCAGCATGGTTTCCGCAACATCTTTTGCGGACAGTGTTTCCTCTTTCTGAAACAGGAATTCCCGGATATGAAACGCCGCACCCTCCGCATAATAGCGGGAAAGATATTCGTTGGAATACCGTTCCAGCCGGTCCGGACGGCGGTTTGTATTCAGATACCTGCAGAGAAACAGTGCCAGATTCTTTCTCAGCATATCCTCAAAGTTATTCTGCCCGGTTACCGCATATGCCCTGCGGTAGAATTCCGCATGCGTTTCAAACAGTTCCATCAGCCGCAGTAACAGAATCTCCGGCTTTTCATTTTCCGCATCATCCAGGATGGCGGAAAAATCGAGATAGACAATACTGTCCAGGCAGTCATACTTGTCATCAAAGTAGTTGTAGAACGTTGCCCGGATCACTCCGGCACGGTCACAGATCTGCTTGATCGTGATCTTTTCAAACAGGTTCCGCTCCATCAGTTCCCGCAGGCTGTCGCAGAGATAGGAGCGCATCCGTTCCTTATGCGTTTCCATAGTCCCTCCCCTAGAACCGCGGGCCGATCACATAGACCGACAACAGATAAAAGCTGAACAGCATCATCAGGGTTCCGTTGAGAATGGAAACCGTGCGTGCCATCGGAGAACCGAGGTTATATCCGAGATACAGCGCCAGCAGGATAAATACAAATGTGATGCCTGCGGTCATCAGAAGCACCGGCAGAAACGGAAGCCCGATCAGAAAGCATCCGATTCCGATCAGTACGGTACCCCCGGCACAGCGAAGCGCAAGCCGCAGACAGTTCATTTCATTGAAGTTCCGGTCAAGCCGCTCTTCTTCCCAGTGGGAATGAATCGCCCGGGTGGTAAAAAACACCCCGATCGCAAAGACAATGAGAATTGCGGTCAGCACTTCCACCCGCCGTGACATGAATTCGCGGAACAGCAAAGCAAACAGATATCCGGCAGTCAGTGCACCGGTGTTCACAAGTGAAAAGATTGCGGAATATACAAGTCCGGAGCGGACCGGCAGTTCCCGCAGGGACGCACCCTTTTTTAACATGACGACAAAGCCGTCCAGTGAAAAACACAGCAATACGATCAGCGCATGAGAAAGTTCCATGACGCATCACCTCCCGTAAGACAACGCAATCATAATTCTACTTCCGCACGCAATGAATAGACAAACGGGCCGAAATGACCAAAAAGAAAGGAATCCGCGCCCGGATTCCTTATCTTCAATAGGGGGAAAGAAATGTCAATTCGTTTATTGACACTTACATCTTATATGGAAAGTGTGTAAGAATCATGCGAGTTTTGTGAAAGATTGGCGAAATTTTCCGTCAAATCAGAGGTTACAGTGACCGCATTTTCCTGCGGCCGGCCTCCGGGCGGAAAAAATCACCCGCAATTCCTGATTTATGTGTATAATAATAGGGCTTTGCCCCCATAGTAAAACGGATATTACAAACCCCTCCTAAGGGTTAGTTGCAGGTTCGATTCCTGCTGGGGGTGCCTGAATATAACATCGGGATGTAGCGCAGCTTGGTAGCGCACTTCGTTAGGGACGAAGTGGTCGCAGGTTCAAATCCTGTCATCCCGACCATCACAAAACCGCATGAATGTGCGGTTTTTCTTTCGTTTCGGGATTTTAATCCGCAAGAGAAAACAGGCAGAAAAGAGATAATGCGGTATGATATAAGACAAAGGATGTGAGAGTTTATGGATCTTGCGGGTATTCTGTTCAGTATTCTGGAAACCGGTTCGCTCTACGGCATCGATGACCCGGTGCTTCTTGTTTTCTGCCTGGTAATCCTTGCCCTTTCCATTTACGGACGTGCCCTGCTGTTCAAAAAGGCAGGCGAAAAACCATGGAAGGCACTGGTTCCGGTTCTCAATGATTACACGCTGTACAAACTTGTCTGGCGCGGAGATATGGGCATCGTCCATTTCATACTGAATTTTGCATATCTTCTGCTTGCGCCGGAAGACGGAACGATCATATCCTCCGGACCGCTCGGTGCGCTCTGCGTGCTCTGCTTTATCGCAATGGTTGTAATTGACGGCATCATGAAGATCAAGCTTGCCCGTTCCTACAACCGCGGTGCCGCTACCGCATTCGGTCTGATCTTCATGGAAGTCCTGTTCATGCTGATCATCGGTCTTGGAAAGAAGAATGTATACTGCGGACCGACCCGGCGGAAATTCACCAGCAAGGAAGAACGCCTCAAGTTCCATGCGCCGAAGCTCAAGTTCAGCCAGCGCTATTCCATTGATCTCAACCAGAGAAACAGCTTCGTCGCACTGATTGCCGGTCTGACCGTATCCATCTGCGCATTCCAGGCGATTGCGGGAGGTCTGATCGAAGCACCCAGTTTTGTTACCCCGGAGCGGGGATCCAATCTCTATCATCTGTTTACGGTCAATTCCAATACGCTTGCGGCTTTCGGAGCAGTGCTCATGGTTCCCTATGCGGTGGAAGGCATCCGAAACAAGAAATTCATTCTTCCGAAATGGATTGCCATGTTTCAGTATGCCGGTGCGATCTGCACGACGCTGACCATGCTGTTTGCGATCTTCCTGATCTTCCCGGCTGCCGGCGCAAAGCTTGCGTTTACGGGAATGAACTTCTGGCTCCATGTGATCTGCCCGATCATGTCGCTCGTACTGCTCTTTGCGGTTGAATCGGACAACCGGTTCACGATCTCCGATTCCCTGCTGGCATTGCTGCCGTTCTATCTCTACGCCCTGGTCTACATCGTCAATGTCGTCCTGATCGGCGAAGCACACGGCGGATGGCGTGATATCTACCGTCTTACGAAGTATCTTCCGGCAACGATCTCCGCTCCGCTCATGTTCATGTTCGGCTTCGGTATCGCCTCCGCGATCCGCTATGCCTATAACCGGCTTGCCCAGTACCGTCATAACCGGATGGTACAGACCCTATGGTCAGATCTTTCTCCGGTGGAACTGAAAGTCGAAACCTTCGGTCTTGGCCGATACAAAGGTCTGAACAACGACGAAGACAATATTAACTTCCCGATCGATATCTTCAATACCATGACTGCCCTCTACGATGTATCGATGGAGGAACTGGTCACTGCCTATGCCAAGGGTGTATCGGACGGTCTGCGGGAACGCAAATCCAAGAGGAACCGGTTTCACCAGCGCATGGCTGCCGTAATCGGCACACCGGAATATCTTTCGGAAGAATACCTGAAGAAACATCCGCGCATCCCGGAATCAGCCGAACCGGAAGAAGTGATATGATGGTTCCGGTCACAAGAATCTGGAGAACAAACAAATGACAACGAAGAAAAACATGGACAGTCTGGAAGAGCTGAAGCTTGCGGAATCCTGGGAATATATCCAGGGCGGATTTCTCTTCCTTGATGAAACCGGCGAAGCGCTCGCCCGCGCCAACGGCGAACTGAAACGCTATATCAACTCCCTGTCGGTGATGGAACCGAAAGCGGCCGCTCTGATCAGCCGGCTGAAGCTCACCGATCCCGAACAGGCATTTGAGGATGTGCCGGAATCCCTGAAACAGATCACCAAACAGGATATTTCCTATCTGAAGGAAGACCCGGCCGATGTCGATGAGTCGTACGGCTCCATGGCCATGGCCGCCTTCTACGGATATGTTTCGGAATATCTGTTAATCCCGACACCGCTTCCCGAGCGGATGAAAACCTATGTCCGCAACGCGATTCATGAGGCACTGCCGCAGATCAGAATTCTCGGTTAAAAAAATCCGGAGTTCACCGATGATGGTGAGCTCCGGTTTTCTTATGTCATTCAGAGGAGTTTCAGATACTGAAATGCCTTATACAGACCGTCTTCATTGACGCCGTCCGTAATGTAGTCTGCGGCGGCCCTGCATTCTTCTCCGCCCGAGGCCATTGCGACGGCATAGCCGCATGCCTCAAACATCGGAATATCCACCGCGGCGTCCCCGAAGGCAACCGCATCTTCCCTGCGGGCATGCAGGTGGTCCAGCAGGCATTCCACGGCAGACTGTTTTGTGATGCCCTTGACGCGAAGGTCTCCGAACAGTGCCGTTTCTCCCGCACCGCCCCAGACCCCCGCTTCAAGATCCGGGAAATCCTGTATGCAGCGTTCATGATCCGCATACGAGTTAAGCAGAAAACTGATCTTGTTAACATCATCCCGATACAGATCCGCGCCGAAGATCATCTCCGGAAGTACCGTCCGTACGGTAATGTCATCACTCTTTCCCTTACGCCGGGAATACTCGCGGATCGCCGGCAGTGCACGTTCTTCAAAGTGCTCACTGCCGAACAGACCGTTATTGGTCTCAAGGAAAAATTCAAGATCATGCGTATGGCACCAGTCCACGATCTTCCGGGTTGTTTCCGCAGAAAGCTGTTTGTGCAGAATTACCGTTTCGCCATCCCGCACATAGGCGCCGTTCCCGCCGATCATTCCGTCCAGTCCGATGTCCCGGATGTCCTGATAGATTTCTCCTTCCGACCGTCCCGTACAGCTGTAAACACGATGGCCGTTTTTCTGTGCCGCATGGATCGCGGTGACTGCCGATGCCGGCAGATGGTTTTCATAATCGACGAGGGTTCCGTCAATATCGATGAGCAGAATCTTCCGTCCGCCCGGCTTATAAGCTCTGGTCATAAGGGATCTCCGGTATTTCCCGGGCAACGATTTTCCGCAGCCGGTCAAAATTTTCTTTCGTATTTGCGGCGATAAACACAAACCTGCGGTCGGTCGGAAGGCCGTCCTGGTAAAGACATTCCCAGTATCCGCCGGCTTCTTCAATCAGGCATGCGGCCGCTGCGCAGTCCCATGGACATAGCCGCATCTCAAAGTACAGTTCCACCCGTCCTGCCGCAAGCTGGGCAAGTTCAAAGGCAGCTGCGCCGAACCGGCGCATGTCATCACATTCCGGATAAACCGCTTCAAGGATACGGAAGCAATGATCCGCATACTGTTTGGCATAGACGCTCATCGCCGTGCAGAAATGGGAGTGGGCAAAATCATTGTCCGACACCGTCACCCGGCGTCCGTTGAGCCAGGTGCCGCAGCCTTTCTGCGCATAAAAGAGTTCATCCCGATACGGGTTGTAGATTACACCGAGAAACAGATCGCTTCCGCGCTTGAGTCCGACGGAGATCACCGATGCGCCGAGGTCGCGGATGAAGTTGGACGTTCCGTCGATCGGATCCACGATCCATACATCCCCGCCGTGCGTGGTATAGTCGGTGCTTTCCTCTCCGCAGACCTCACTGCCCGGAAGAAGTTCGAGAAGCCCGCGGCTGAGAACTTCCTGTACATGCACGTCCGCCTCTGTCACATAGTCCGAACGGTTTCCCTTCTGGTGCACATGTTCGGGCGGATGTCTCATGATTTCGCTGGCGGAGCGGACAAGTTCACAGACCCGCAGGGTAAGATCCATGGATTCTTCCATGCGTTACTCTTTCGGCTTCAGGCTGTAGGTGCCGTTGATGCGGTCGCCGGCATCGCCTGCGGCGGTAGGAATATAGCCGTGCTCGTCGAGTTCACCCGGGATGTAGCGTGCGCAGTAGATATGTACATCCGGATGCTTCTCCGCAAGAAGCTTCACGCCGACTTCGGATGCGAAGATGCACATGAACTTGATGCGTTTGCAGCCGGCATCCTTGATGAACTGAATCGCCGCATCTGCACTGCCGCCGGTCGCAAGCGCCGGGTCGACAATGATGACCTGGCCTTCGGTGACATCGACCGGAAGCTTGAAGTAGTAGGTCTTCGGCTCGAGGGTTTCCTCATCCCGGTAAAGACCGACATGACCGACCTTTGATGTCGGACACAGCATCCGTAATCCGTCGACCATGCCAAGACCTGCACGCAGGATCGGAACGATCGTAAAATCTTCCGCAAGAACCGGAGAGTCAAATTCTGCGAGCGGTGCCTGGATATGCACATCCTTTACCGGCAGATCCTTGAGTGCTTCATAACCCATCAGGGTCGCCAGTTCCTTCACCAGCTCGGAGTATTCCTTTGAGCCGGTTCTGACATCGCACATGTGAGTGGTCTTATGTTTGATCAGCGGGTGATCAAACACCGTTACATTCCGCATGAAATCTTCCATAATAATTTCCTCTTTCTGTAACCTATTGTACTTCAGAGATTCCCTTCAGCGGCCCTCAATCCGAAGCAGATGCGGTATAATGCGGACAGAAGAGGTATACATTATGGCTGTAATTCTTGTCAGTTCCTGTCTGCTTGGCTGTAACTGCCGCTACAAAGGCGACGGCTGCCGCAATGAACGCGTGCTGAAGCTGAAAGACAAACATATCCTGATTCCGGTCTGTCCCGAACAGATGGGCGGCCTTGAAACACCGCGCAATCCGAGTGAGCGGGTCAATGACAGGGTCCTGTCCAATGCCGGAAGAGATGTGACGGAACAGTTCCGCAAAGGTGCGGAAACAGCCCTGTTTCTTGCGCAGCTGAACCGTGCGGACTTTGCGGTATTCAAGGCAAACTCCCCCTCCTGCGGAAAAGGCATCATCTATGACGGCACCTTTACCGGCGGAAAAAAGGAGGGCAATGGAATGACCACTGACCTCCTGCTTGAACATGGGATTCCCGTCTATACCGAAGACGGGGACTGGCCGCTGTAACACTTCAGCGCTGAATCACGGCAGTTAATGCGGGAAGGATCTGACTCTTGCGGGAGAAGATTCCTTTCTGAATATCATGTCCGACTTCCGATGTGTCCGGGA
>JAFOLE010000178.1 GCA_017419465.1 Solobacterium sp.
ACTCAATCCGGAGGATTACAAAACCGCAGCGGAAGGCGCAGGCGCATCCGCAGCGGCTGAAGATGTCACAAAAGACTGTGACGTTGTCATCGTCGGCGCCGGCGGCGCAGGCATGACTGCGGCAATCGAGGCAAGCGATCTCGGCCACAAGGTCATCATCGTGGAAAGCCAGTCCATGGTCGGCGGCAACTCCGTCCGTTCCACCGGCGGTATGAATGCCGCTAAGACCGTCTTCCAGGATGAAAACGAATTCGGCGAAGAAGCAGGCGTTGAAAAGACACTCGCTTCCGCAGAGTCCTTCACCGGCACAAATGAAGAATCCGTAAAGGAACTCGCGGAAATCGTCAAGGAACAGTGGGCAGATTATCAGGCAGATCCGGAAGGATACTTCGATTCCACCGCACTGTTTGAACTCGACACCATGATCGGCGGCAAGGGACTCAATGATCCGTCTCTCGTTGCGGTTCTTGCGGAAAACAGCGCAGAAGCGATCGACTGGCTCGACGAGATCGGCGCAACTCTCCACAACGTCGGTGCATTCGGCGGTGCGGCAGTCAAGCGTATTCACCGTCCGGTAAATGCGGAAGGCAAGACCACTGCGGTCGGTGCGTATGTCATTCCGATTCTTGAGAAGAACCTCAATGACCGCGGCATCGAAGTAATGTTCAACACCACCGCCACAAAGATCATCATGGACGGCGGAAAAGCCGCAGGTATCGAAGCGGAAACTTCTGCCGGCGGAAAGGTTACGATCAACGCAGGCGCAGTTATTCTTGCGGCAGGCGGATTCGGCGCAAACAACGACATGGTCGTTGCCCAGAACCATCCGGAACTCAAGGGTTATATCACAACCAACGCGGCAGGCATCCTCGGTCAGGGTATCGACATGGGTGTTGAGGCAGGCGCAGCTACCGTCGATATGGATCAGATTCAGCTCCATCCGACCGTACATGTCGCAGATGACGGCTCCGCAAACCTGATTACCGAAGGTCTGCGCGGTGACGGTGCGATTCTTGTCAATGCGGAAGGTCTCCGTTTCTATGATGAAGTTTCCACCCGTGACAAGGTTTCCGATGCGGAAAACAACCAGACCGGCGGATATGCATGGCTGATCGTTGACCAGAAGATGTACGACGCAAGTGCAGTTATCCAGGGCTATGTTTCCAAGGGCTGGACCGTAACCGGCGAAACTCCGGAAGCACTCGCAAAGGAAATGGGCGTTGATGAAGCAACACTCGCAAAGACCATCGAGACATGGAATTCCTATGTTGAGGCAAAGGAAGATCCGGAGTTCAACCGTACTTCGTTTGCGGAAAAACTCGAAGGTCCGTTCTATGCACTGACGGTTCAGCCGGGTATCCATCATACGATGGGCGGTCTGAAGATCAATCCTGCATGTGAAGTCCTCACCGAATCGGATGAAGCGATTCCGGGCCTCTATGCGGCAGGTGAGATCACCGGCGGTGTCCACGGCGCAAACCGTCTCGGCGGAAACGCGGTCGCAGACTTCATCGTCTTCGGTCGTATTGCCGGCCAGCGCGCTGCGGAATATCTCGACTGATAAACCATTATGATTCACAGAGCTCCTGCGGAAGTTGCCGCAGGAGTTTTCTTTTTCCTTCCTGCATAATAAAAACGCACACCGTAATCGGTGTGCGTGCATGGTATTACAGGGAGAAGAGCATTTCCTCGTATCCCGGGACCTTGTAGAACTCGGGGGAGGCGATGACCTCGTAGCGGTCCAGGGTTTCGCGCAGTTCATTCATCAGAGCGGTGGTTTCGCGGTAGATGCGGAGCCCCGCTTTTTCTGCGGATGTGATCGCCATGACTTCGGCATATTCCTTTTCAAGCTTCTGTGTTCCGGTATATACCCTGTCGATCAGCTTTTCCAGTTCACTGACCCGGTCCTTGATGAACTTCGGTGCCTTGGCTGCGGCGTTCATCGTTTCGCCATAGAACTTCAGTTCCGCGCTCATTGCGGGAAGAACCGACTTGCGCACCATGGACAGCAGCGTCTTTACTTCGATGCCGATGATGGAAACATACTGTTCGGCATAGATGGCCTTGCGGGCTGCGAGTTCTTTTTCCGTATAGATGCCAAGACCGGTAAGCATTGCGATGGTCTTTTCGTCATCCAGTACATCAATGCTTTCAATGAAGGACTTCACATTGGGCAGCCCGCGGCGTGCGGCTTCCTTGACCCAGGCTTCGGAATAACCGTCGCCGGAGAAGAGCACACGCTTATGCTTGTCGATGATGTCACGGCAGATATCCAGTGCCTTGGCACGGACATCCTGGAGGTACTTGATGCCTTCCAGCTGTTCGGCGATATGGTTGAGGGAATCCGCCATGATCGCATTGATCACGGTATTTGCGACGGCTGCGGACATCGACGATCCCAGCATGCGGAACTCAAATTTATTTCCGGTGAAGGCAAGCGGGGAAGTGCGGTTGCGGTCGGAGTTGTCATGCGGAATATAGGAGAGTCCGGCAATCGGGCTGAATTCTGCAGGATTCTTTTCATTCTTCGACTTCTTGCCCATGTAGATTCCGTAGAGAATCTGTTCGATATAGCTGCCAAGATAAATGGAGATGATTGCAGGCGGAGCTTCATCCGCGCCGAGACGATGATCGTTTCCGGCGCAGCTTGCGCTCATCCGCAGAAGCCGTGCATTGTCATCCACCGCTTGGATAAAGGCGCAGACAAACAGCAGGAAGCGGATGTTTTCGGCCGGCTTTTCACCCGGAGAGAACAGGTTCTGTCCGGTGTCGGTCATCAGGGACCAGTTGTTGTGCTTGCCGGAACCGTTGATGCCTTCAAACGGCTTTTCATGAAGCAGGCAGGCGAGGCCGTGCTTTTCCGCCGTCTTGGCAAGAATTTCCATGGTCAGCTGGTTGTCATCCACGGCCATGTTGGAGTTGGAATAGACCGGCGCCAGTTCAAACTGACCCGGGGCGACCTCGTTGTGCTCGGTCTTTGCGTAGATGCCGAGCTTCCAGAGTTCGTTGTCGACATCACGCATGAATTCAGAGACCCGCTTCGGAAGGGCACCGAAGTAATGGTCCGAGAGTTCCTGCCCCTTGGAAGCCGGTGCGCCGAAGAGCGTGCGTCCGGTAAGGCGCAGGTCCGGCCGCTGTTCAAAGTGCTTCCGGTCAATCAGGAAGTACTCCTGTTCAAGACCGACGACCGGCGTGCAGGAACGGACTTCCTTTTCGCCGAGCAGATTGACCACGCGGGTTGCGGCGGTGGAGACTGCCTTGATGGATTTGAGCAGCGGATCCTTCTTGTCGAGAGATTCGCCGTTATAGGATACGAATACGGTCGGGATGCAGAGGACGTTGTCCTTGATGAATACCGGGCTGGTCACATCCCAGTATGTATAGCCGCGTGCCTCGAAGGTTGCGCGCAGGCCGCCGCTCGGGAAACTGGACGCATCCGGTTCTCCCTTGATGAGATTTTTTCCGGAGAAATGCGTCATGGGTTCGCCGGCGCTGTCCGGATCGATGAATGCGTCATGCTTTTCGGCAGTGGTGCCGGTCAGCGGCTGGAACCAGTGGGTGTAATGGGTTGCGCCGTTTTCCAGTGCCCAGCGCTTCATGGCGTGCGCGATGGAATCGGCGGTCTGACGGTCAAGCGTCCCCTCATTGGCAACGGTTTTCTTCAGCGAAAGATAAACAGGCTTGGGCAGACGTTCCTTCATCATTGATTCGGAAAAGACAAGGGATCCGAATTCTTCAAACGGTTTCTCCATGATGAATTTCTCCTTTATTGATACTATTTTTGCGTAAAAATCCAAAAATGCAACGAAAAGATGAAATATTCCGGGGATTCTCGCAATAATTATTGGAAACTGACGAATTATGTGAAATTTCCGATGGAATTCCTGCGATTTATCGGCCGGAAAATAAAAAATCCGCATTTCTGCGGATTGTGCGCATATCAGTAATACGGATTCCAGGCAGCTCCGCCTGCGGCAGGGCTGTCCAGACGCACTTCCTTTACTTCCGGCACTTCATCGAGCAGGATTGCCTGAATACCGTCAGTCAGGGTTGCGTCGATTGCCATACAGCCGGCGCATGCGCCCAGCATGCGGACCGTCACAACACCGTCCTGGAAATCAACAAGCTGTACATCGCCGCCGTCCTGCTGGATATAGGGACGGATCTTGTTGATGGTTTTTTCGATGCGCTCAAGCACATCCGGATTTACATTTGTTTCTGTTTCACTCATCGCTGTCACCTCCTGAAGAAAAACTACAGACCGTAATGGAAGACGATTGCGACGAAGGCTCCAAGGATTCCGCCTCCGACGACTTCCATCCATTTATGACCGAGAACATCCTTCAGTTTGATCTGATAGATCGGATTGGTAAACTCGGTGTTCAGCTCTTCCTGTACATCCTTGACGAGCTGCTGGGTTACCTTGATGTTCTGACCGCTATAATATCTCACATTTGCGGCATCGTAAATTACAATGACCGCAAGCGC
>JAFOLE010000179.1 GCA_017419465.1 Solobacterium sp.
CTCACTGACAACGGTTCTGAATTTCATGATCCTCTGTCCATTGAGACTGATCCTCAGACCGGTGAAAAGCTGATTGACGTTTACTATGCAAGACCTCGCAGATCTGATGACAAAGGAAAATGTGAAAAGAACCATGAGCACTTTCGCGAATGTGTTCCTAAAGGCGCAAGTATGGATTCACTTTCCAAGAAGGATGTTAATTATGTTTCAAACATGGTCAACAATTATCCCCGCAGAAAATTCAATTACAATTCGCCTTATGAATTGGCATTACTCTTCCTGAATAAAAAAGTGCTCGAGTTGAACCGACTCAAGCACCTCTCCAAAAACGTGGTTGATTTACAGCCTATCATCCACTAAGCAAATGATCACGCAGCACTTACTCTTCTGCCTATCAAACAGGACCTTTCACTGAGAATCCTGAAAATTCTCAGTGAACGGACGAGCTTTTCTGCGCCTTCATTTCGCTTTGTACTTCCATTATATCTGTCATTTCTGCTCTGCATAGGGCTTTGACCCATTAAAAACTCCCTTAAAAAAGGGAGCTTTCATCTAAAGGGAGCCTTCACTTAAAATTGACCCTCACATGATTTATGTGAGGTCCAGTTTATGTATGGTTCGGTCTCCTTCAGGACAGCTGTTCCCGGGCACGACCATCTTTCCTCTCAGGGGCACTCCCTTCTTTCCTCTGGGTTCCCTGGAGTTCCCGACTCTGTCCTTCGTACACAGGTGGGGTCCTGGGGGCCGTATCCACTCCCGTCTCCTGTCCCTACCGACCGCACCGCTGGCGAAGTCCCAGGGTCCCGTGGCCGTCATGACTGTCCGTCCCTGGATCCACTCTGACCGTCGCGCTGACGAAGCGTCCTGCGGGCCGATGTAACCGTACTCCCCGGTCACATCTCTCCGATCCTCATGGTCATTCGGATGTCGCCCTTGGACTACACCGCTGCACCGGACGCGACTGACTACCGTCCGAAGTCAGTCTCTGTCGAATCAACCGTCCGTTGACTCGACGCCGGTTCCGCTACTCCGATGACACCGTACTCCCCGCTGTCATCTCAGTGCAGGAACAGAACTCTGTCGCTGACACAGCTGTACGTTCCCTGGCGAAATCCAGAAGATCCTGCGGCGGACAGACACCAGCCGTTACCACAACTCCCCATCCCCCAGTCCTCTCCGGCAGATACCCTCCGATAGAATTCCGATAGGTTCAGGGCAGTCCCTGTAATCATCCAGAAGCCCGTAAAACAGCGTATTTAAGCCGTTTTTTACTAGTTTGGACGAGATTACCTGTGATCTCACTCACTCCGGCAACGGCCTCCGATAGCCTCCTGTCGGATCCTGTTGTCTCCGTGAGATCCTGGTTTCCGGTGTTTCCTGTTCTTCTCTGTATTCAGGCTATGTTTTCAAGCGTATCTCTTCTCTCTGTTTCTCTCCGGTTCCTGTATATCCGACTGTTCCTGGTTTCCCTGGTGTATTCCTGGTATGCGGGTGGTTACCGTTATTCCTGCTGTATCCGGATCTGTTATGAGATCTGCGGGATTGTATCTGACGGGAATTGGAATGCGGGAGAATGGATGGCGTGCGGTGTGGGTGCGGACCGTTCCCTTGGGGATCAGCTGTGGGGTGTGTCCTGGATGGACTGCCCCTGTGTGACCCGCTGCGGTCGATACCTTCCACTACCCCCCAGTGCCCCTGGAACGACATCGGGAATATATCGGGAATGAGGAGGAAACGAAAAAAGAGACCTCGTGATTGAAGTCTCTTCTCGTGTGTAATCTGTGTTGTTCAGTGTGTCCGATCAGGCAGCGCCAGGCGTTACCCCAGGAAAGCTGAGTTTGCCCCTGAGACGCAAGATGGCATTGCCTCGGAACAACAGCCGCTTATTCCCACTCGATCGTACCCGTAGGCTTCGGTGTGAGATCCATGAGCACACGGTTGACGCCCGGTACTTCGTGGGTGATGCGCTCGGTAATCTTATGAAGCAGATCATACGGGATCTCTTCAATGGTAGCGGTCATCGCATCCTTGGTGTTGACGGCACGGATGACTGCCGGCCATGCGAAGGAACGCTTTCCATCTACGATACCGGTGGTCTTGAAATCCGGAACGATGGTGAAGTACTGCCATACCTTTCCGGCAAGTCCTGCCTTTGCGAATTCCTCACGGAGAATCGCATCGGATTCACGGACGGCCTCAAGACGGTCTCTTGTGATTGCGCCAGGTGTACGGACCGCAAGACCGGGTCCGGGGAACGGCTGACGCTCAACCATGTTTTCCGGCAGACCAAGCTGCTTTCCGACAACACGAACTTCATCCTTGTAGAGCAGTTTTACCGGCTCGACAAGTTCCATTTCCATTTCTTCCGGCAGACCGCCGACATTGTGATGGGCCTTGATGCCCTTTTCGCTTTCGAGAATATCCGGGTAGATGGTTCCCTGACCGAGGAAGTGAATGCCGGTCAGCTTTGCGGCTTCCTCATCAAATACCTTGATGAATTCCTCACCGATGATATGACGCTTCTGTTCGGGATCGTCGACACCGGCAACCTTGTCAAGGAAGCGGTCAACCGCATCCACATACACGAGGTTTGCGCCGAGTTCCTTCTGGAATACCTGAATAACCTGTTCTGGCTCTCCCTTGCGGAGGAAACCGTGATTGACGTGAACACAGACCAGATTCTGTCCGATTGCCTTGATCAGCAGTGCCGCTACGACCGAAGAGTCAACTCCTCCGCTCAGCGCAAGCAGAACCTTTCCGTCCTTTACCTGTTCTCTGACTGCCGCAATCTGTTCATCAATAAACTTCTGCGCAAGTTCCGGTGTTGTGATGCGTTCCATTGTTTCGGGGCGTTTGTTGTTATCCATTGCTTTTTTTCTCCTTCTCTGTTCGGTCATATTCGCGCAATGCGTCCTTCAGATTGTTCACCAGATTCGTTGTCATCGGATTAACCTTTCCGTATGCCAGCCGGACCGGATCGAGAATCCGGTTGCCGAGATCCAGTGCTTCTTCAATCTTTCCTGTCCTAACATACAACTCTGTGAGTTCACACGCAACACGAAGTGTTTCTTTTTCCAGTGCCTGCCCTGCCTCACAGCGTTTTTCATATACATAGCGGTACAGCGAAACCGCCTCTGCCGTATTTCCGTCCTCCATATAGAATCCCGCAAGGGCGGTGACCGCCTTCAGCGTGGACGGATCGGTAAACCCGACGGATTCCCTTAGATGCGTAACCGCAGATTCCCCGGCCTTGATCGCATTCTTCAGTTCTCCGTTGCCCGCCAGATCATTGGCAAGATCCAGTTCCGCGGCGATGGTTTCCGGGGCCAGTTCTCCGTAGTTCTTCGCCGCAAATTCATAGTTCTGCCGGTCCAGTTTGGCCGCAAGCGCATATTTTCCTGCCTTTGCGTAATACTGGGACAGATTGCGGCGTGTTTTCCAGGTCTCCATATGATCATCGCCGTAATAATTCCGGCATTTTTCAAAGGCTTCCACGCCGTACATGACTGCCCGGTTGGCGTCATGCGCACGGCCGTAGAACAGCGCCAGATTATTGAGCACCGTGATCGTATCCGGATGATTTTCTCCCTGAAGCTCACGCATCTGGGAAAGAACCTCCCGTTCCACCGCGATCGCATCATCATACTGTTTCAGGGCATTGTAATATCCCGCAAGCCGGTTGGCGCATTTGAGGATCGCCTCCGGTTCATCCTGAATTTCATGGAAGCGGCGGAGCGCCTCCTTGCCGTACTGAATGGCCTTTGTATAATCCCCGGCATCCGCATAATAGCTGCCGAGATTGTCTCTGGAGACGATGCTGGAGTGATGCTTCTCTCCAAGCGTCTTTTCCCGTTTGCGGAGCACCGCATCGCCAAGCTTGATTGCGTCCTCCGTCATTCCTGCCGAGGCATACAGATTTGCGAGCCGGCCGGCAGCCTTCAGGGTTTTCGGATCACTGTCTCCCAGCATTTCGATTCGCTGGGTCAGTGCATGCTTGCCAAGCCGCACCGCCATCGGGTATTCGCGCCGGTGCGCATAAAACGATGCCAGGCGAAGATAGGTGTCGCCGGATACTTCCGAGTCCTGCCCATAGAGCGCATTCCGCTTTGAAAGAAGCTCCTCTTCCAGTTCGATTGCCTCATCATAATCACCGATGCGGTCATAGTACTCCGCAAGGCGATCCAGACAGGCATGCGTATCCGGATGGTCTTCTCCCATCATGATGCGGTTTTTCTCGTAGGCCTTCTTCAGTTCCAGGTATTCCTGTTCCGGGCGTTGTTTTTTCGCTTCCATCGTTCTTTCCTGCTTTTGATCTTCTATTCCATCCCCTCATCGAGAAGGGTATCCAGTGCTTCCCCGTAAGACGGAAGGAAGTCTTCCATATATACCCGCATCTCCGGGCATTCTTCTGCCATCTCCTGTACCTTCTCCAGCGTACTCTGATAGGCAATCGCAAATTCCTTCTCGTTTGTCTGCATTTCTTCCATGCATTTAATCAGCGCAGACAGCTTGTCTGCCCCTTTCACCAGCCGGAACATGTACGCTTCTTCCTCGTCCGCGGCAGTCTCATGGAGAATGGATTCATAATGGTGCCGCAGATATTCCGGAAGCTGACGAAGCAGACGGTCCGTCGCCTTCGTCTCCACTTCCTTGTAGGAATCCCGGATCCGGCTGTTTCCGTACTTTACGGGTGTCGGCATATCCCCGGTGATGATCTCCGAAACATCATGATACAGACCGGTAAGCGCCGCCTTCTCCGCATTGAGATGCCGACCGAAACGCTCGTTGCCGATCAGGCACAGTGCATGTGCGATCATCGCAACTTCCAGGGAATGTTCACTGAGATTCTCTCTCCGGCTGGAACGCATCAGCGCCCAGCGCTCGATATATTTCATACGCGACACAGTCGCAAAAAAATGATAATCCATCGTAATAGCCTCTGATTCGCTTTCATAATAACACAGGAAAATAGCGGAAAAAATACAGGAAGGCCGCATCCGGGGCGGCCCTCCCCCTCTCTTTCCCGCTCAGGAAAGTTTATTCTGTTTCTCTTCTGCGTATACCGCCGCAAACTGATGCCGCTCCGCATCGTAGTAGTAAAGATGATCCGACAGCCAGTCATCTTCGTTCGTGAAAACCCGGAGCGTTTCATGCAGGGCATCCATCATCTGCGTTTCGCTTTTGTCGGTATCGGCAGGTTCAAGAATGAATTCATGAACCGAGGTCGGCACGGCATAGAAGCTTCCGCCCATCTGCGCTGCCGTTCGCTCCATTTCCCCAGGGTAGAACAACGCCGCGGCACCGTTCAGTCCACGGTCATTGGTAATGATCCGCTGTACCCGTTCATCTCTGTCTACACCGATGACATCTGCCAGATACTTCAGACGGGACGGAAACAGGCGCATCCCGTTTTCTGCGGCGTCCCGCATAAGCTGTTCCTTATTGATGCCGTAGCGCTCCATCAGTTCATATGTGACAGGCGTGCTGGAAAGCCGGTCTCCGGTTTCAAACATCTTGATATGCGGTGTAACCGCAAGGTCCTCCGCCACCAGGTGCGGAACCCGCTTCAGGTAATCCCGGCACCACATCCGGTTCATCACACGGATGAACAGGCGTTTCCTGGTCCACTCATAGTCCATCACGCCCTCAAACTCAATCGGCGGAAGTTCCGTCTGCACATAGGATGCGATGGAAAACATGACCTTCGATATCGGCATATTTTTCCGATACGCTTCATAAAACTGTTCCAGATCAACGACAATTCCGTAGTTGTCATTCGTCTTTTTCACGCCGACGCCGCGGTAGGTATACCCCGGCCGGCGCATCTCCTTGATACAGACGTCAGAATCCTGATACGCCTCCGGCAGCAGAACCTTCAGATTCTCTTTTACATACGTTTCAAATTCCCGATAATTCATCAATTCCATACAGTTCTCCTCTCTGACTGCTTTCTTTTCTTTATTGGGCGGAAAACGGAAAATCCCCCGCATGGAATTGAAAAATTAAAAAAAAATCAGATCAGCGGTTCCGCTGACCTGATCGGATGGGTCTTTTCTCAGAATACAAACTGATAAACAACGAAGGCGGCATAGATACACAGCAGCGTGATTCCCTGCCAGCGTTTCAGCTTTCCGGTCGCAAGCGCCGGGAAGCAGAGCAGCGACATCACGCCCAGCATGACCGGAATATCGATCAGAAGCGAGGAGTTAATGCCCATCAGTGTCTTTTCCGCCGGAACGGAGAACGGTGAGATCGTAATGGCTGCGCCGCTGACCAGAACGATATTGAACAGGTTGGCACCGATGATATTGCCGAGCGACAGTGCACTGTAGCCCTTGCGGAGCGCAGTGATCGCAGTGATCAGCTCCGGCAGAGAAGTACCGAGGGCAACCATCGTCAGACCGATAACCGAACTCGGAACACCGAGTGCCTCAGCGATAATGGTTCCGTTGTTTACAAGCAGGTTTGCGCCGACCGCGATTGCGGCAGCACCGACTACGAGCCAGAGGATATCCTTGCCCAGTGTGGTTTCCGGCTGTGCAGTTTCCTCTTCAGCACCTGCGTCATCGTGGTTCCCCTTCATCCGCCGTACCGAAATGACCATATAGGTGATAAACATCGCCAGGAACATGATACCGTGCCAGCGGCGGAATTCACCGGTCGTATAGGCAATCAGGCAGTAGATAACAGCCGCAATGAAGAATCCGGTGACCGGAAGCTTCAGTGAGTCACGGTCAACACTGGACGGGCGGACCGCAATGGTCAGCGCGGCGATCAGTGAAGTGTTGCAGATGATGGAGCCGATGGCGTTTCCGTAGGAGATGCCGCTGTTGTGCTGCAGGGCAGCCTGTGCGGATACCATGACCTCCGGAAGTGTGGTGCCGATGGAGACGACCGTAGCGCCGATCAGAATCTCCGGCAGATGAAAGCGGTGCGCGATGCCGGTTGCGCCGTCAACGAACCAGTCGCCGCCTTTAATCAGTAGTACAAAGCCAAGCAGAAACAGCAGTACTGCCACAAACATATCGAAAATCCCCCTTGATAAAACAATTTATACAATGGCAATTATCCTACAGTAGACCAGCTTTCTTCAAGCGGTAAACCTGTTTTCCGGTTATAAAAAGCAGGCCGCTTCCGCAGCCTGCTTGCATTCATCTGAGGGACTCCCGTTTCTTCAGATAATCATCCAGAAGATAATGCTCCTCCTCAAAGTTTTCATCGTAAACATATACTTCCACATCCCCGTATTTACTGATCTGTTTCAGTTCCTCTTCCGTAAACGGAACGGAAGGATTGTAAAAATAGGAATTTTCATAGTGCGAACCGTTGTCATTGGTCATATAGACCTGGAAGGATCCGGTCATCACCCCATCCTTCTGTCCTTCGTAAAACTCATCAATTGCCTTACTGCGGTAGTCTTCCATAAGTTTCCTGAATTCCTCATTCCCGCTGTTTCCGTCTGTATCCGCCGCAATGGAAAACATGACATAGGCATTCTGAGCCCCAGCTGTGCTCTGGCCGAGATTCTCCCGTTCCACCTGCATGTTGTACTGATAGACGATCTGTTTTGATGCGGTCAGGGAATAGCCTCTTGCGGCGCCGAAGCCCTGTGTTTTCCAGCCGATGAACATCAGTCCGGCACAGAGCACCGCTTCCAGAACATAGGTGCCGATCATCTTTGCGTCAACCTTCAGCTTTCTGCGGTACAGGAAGCTTCCCGCAACATAGCAGACCAGAAGGAAGATATACATGACGATCAGTTCCGGTCCGGGTTCGATGACAAGGTAGCTGCCGAATACGAGCAGGAAGATCACCGCATACAGATTGATGATCGTCGGATAGGTCAGCGGGTGATCCGAGATCTGCCCTGCCCGCTCGCTCTGCCGCTCGTCAAAGTGCTTGCGGACCACAAGCCAGCTCAGGACAAGATAGGCTGCGCTGAGAATCAGATACGGAATATTGAACTGCTGGAACAGCCATCCGTTCATGGAGACCGTCGCCGCAAAGTTCCTGATCAGCATCAGCACCGGTGACAGGAACACGAAGACACCGTCTTTTACTGCCGGTGTTCCCCCGGCTACGATATTTGAAACAATGATGGATTCCGCCATACTTCCGACTACCGGAAACATCGTATAGGCAGCCATGGTCACGATGCCGTCGAGCAGATTGTTTGCGAGCAGATACAGCATCGTATTGAACGACAGCAGCGTGATGATCAGAAATGCGGCGAAACAGATGCACTCCAGTACCCGGCCTGCCGGAACATTCCCGATCCCGAACAGCAGCCATGCGGCAATCATCGTAATCAGGAAATAGCCGAAGGAGATTTTGAACGCAAATACAAGGGTCGTGATGCGCTGTTCTTTTCTTGAGACAGGAAGCGCAAAGTAGAGATCGGCACTGGAGCGCTGATGCACATAGGAGAACAGCAGCACCGGAAGCGCATAGCACAGCACGATGGAGATCGCGATCGCTGCCTTTGCGGCGGAGTAGTACCCGTAACCCGGTGCCGCAGTACCGGCTGCGGAAAGGTTCCAGGTCAGACATACACACAGATAAACCGCCAGGAAAAACAGAATCAGAACCTTCCGGTTTCTGATCAGATAATTAAGATACTTTTTATTCATAATTGGTTACCCTCTGCTCTCCAGTTCATAGATGAACAGTTCTTCAAACGTGACCGGAAGCACATCAACGAGCACCGGATCATGTTTTGCAAGTTCTGCCCGCACGGTCTCTTCTTCCCCGCGGACAACCATCTGAACGACGCGTCCTTCGCTCTGGAAGCTCAGAATATCGAGGCCGGAGAACTGATCCTTCGTCACTTCCTCGCTAAAGGCAGCCTGGTATTTGTTCACTTTTCCCTTTGTCTCGATCAGATCACCGTATTCACTGATCTGTCCGTTTTCAAGGATGCCGAAGGAATCGCATATATCCTCCAGTTCCCGCAGACTGTGGCTGGCGATGATCACGGAAAGATTCTCTTCCTCGATCCGTTCCGCCAGGATGCGCTTGAACTTCAGCCGTGCCAGCGGCTCGAGTCCGTCATAGGCTTCATCCAGCAGCAACAGCTTCGGATGCGTGCAGAGGCCGAAAATGATCGACATTCTGCGCTTCATGCCTTTTGAGAAACCGGCGATCGGTTTGGACGGATCCAGTTCAAATTCCTCACAGTAGTTTTTAAACAGTGCCGGATCAAACGGATAGACCGATTCATACAGGAGCTTCATCGATTCCATGGTTGTGCCGGGCTCATAATAAGGCTCGTCCGATACAAAGGAGATGGACGCGCGGATATCCGCATCCCTGAAGGTATCTTTCCCTTCAAACTGAATTGATCCGCCATCGGGCTGATAGACGCCGGCAATCAGCCGCAGGAGTGTGGATTTACCCGCACCGTTGACGCCGACCAGTCCGAAGACCGATCCTTTCTGCAGTTCCAGATTCAGATCCTTCAGAACCGGATGGCTTCCGAATGATTTTTCAAGATGTTCAATCTTCAGCATTGTCTTCCTCCCTGTAGAGTTCTTCAATCTTTGCGAGCAATTCGCTCTTCGTTACGCCCTGTTCCTTCAGCTGCCGGAGCGCATTCCGCACCGGATCTGCCGGAACGGACAGTTCCTTCTCGGCGACATAGACGCCTTTTTTTGGCAGGTTATACACATAGCCGTTCTTCTCAAGTTCGGTATAGGCACGCGCCACGGTATTGGGGTTGATGCCGTTTTCCGACGCGAGCTGACGCACCGAAGGCAGTTTTTCGCCCGGCTTCAGCACGCCTGCCTGAATGAATTTCAGGATCTGTTCCTGAATCTGAACGTTGATGGGTACTTTGCTTTGCAGGTTCAGCAGAAACATTTCATTCCCTCCAATCTGTACTAACTGTATTAACTGTAACAACTGTATCAAGCACTGTCAACCCCCATAGAAAAACCGCCTGTCAGTTCCGACAGACGGTTCTGTTTAGGTGTGTTATCAATGACTCAGCGCCAGCCGAAGTCTTTCAGACAGCGGTCCAGGTCTTCTTCCACGGTTCCAAAGTCGATACCGTATCCCTTCAGCTTGTCCGCATTCAGACGGTAGTCCCGGAAGCGGTCCGCATAGCGTTCGTTGTCCGGAAGAATGTACTGATCGATTTCCTCTTTCGGATAGCCGAGTTCCTCCGCGATCCAGCGGCAAAGCTCATACGTGGTGCGGTTATTCACCGAAGAGACATGATAGGTTCCGTCCGGCAGCGCGATGATCTTGTCGAAGTTCTCCGCCAGATGCATGACATAGGTCATACCGCGCTGTTCATTCGGTGTGAACTTTGCGGGCGTCTTTGTGCGCATTGCATTCCATGCGCGCATCAGGAAGTTGGAGCTCGGTCTGACGCCGGGCATTGCCATGCCGAACATGGAGGACAGACGCAGAATGACATAGTCCTTTGCATTGGCATTCAGCCACTGTTCCACTTCGATCTTCTGATTGCCGTAATTGGTCACACAGTTCACTTCATCTGTTTCCGTAAACGGTCCGGCTTCCGTCTTTCCGTTGAATACCTGTTCGGTGGAGATGAACAGGAACTTTGCGCCTTTGGCCTGTGCCGCTTCCGCAACTTTGATCGCGGATTCCACATTGACCGCATGGGACAGTTCCGGATTGTTTGCGCAGAACTCGGTCTGGGCATTTGCGGCGGTATGCAGGATCACATCGAAGTCCTGTTCCATCAGATACGGGGTTACGGTCTCCGGCTTTGTAAAATCAATCTGCTTTCTGGTCACATTGATAAATTCAAAGCGGTCATTGTTGTACTGACGGATCGCGGACGCAATAAATCCGTTTGCGCCGGTCAGAATGATTCTTGTCATGGCATGATTCTCCTTCTGCTGTGCTTTTGTATTACTCGATGATTTCGCAGTCCCATCCGAAGACTTTGGCGATCTGAACGATCTTTGCCTTCTGTTTTCCGACGATGATCATCTGGTGATGGGACGGCAGTTCCTCCATGACCTTCTCGCCCTTCTGATAATGAAGCAGGGTCGCATTCAGAGAGTCGGTATTGGGGAACTGTACAAACTTCTCGATCTCACCGGGTATCACCGTAATTTTATCAAAGGACGGGTTGATCTTGGCAAGCACCATGTCGCCGACCGGCAGTTCGCAGTCGACCATCGTGGCCTTCTCATTGACGATCGCCAGCACCTTCGGCATGACTTTCCATTTACAGCCGCAGAACATCCGCGGCGCAAATCCCGCATAGCCGCAGTGCACGCCGAGCGCATGGTTCTCCGGTTCTTCCACATCCGGGAATTTATCAATACGCTCATGGAAGATCGCAGCCTGTCCGACCAGGAACGGATAGATATTCGTCATCTGGATCGGCGCTTCAAGCGAGCGATAGAGAATGTAGGTGGACAGCAGCGTCAGCGTATCGCCTTCGCAGCACCAGATGATGCCGTACTTTTCAAACAGCATGTTCCAGATGGTGCACGGGGCTGTGCGCGAATACATCGATTCGTTCAGGCAGTTGGCACCGATGCCGTCCACGCCGCCGAGTTCCTCGATTTTCTCGCAGATCGCAAGATAAAGCTGACCGATCAGCGTCTTCTGCTCATCCGTGACACGTTCATCACACGGCAGATTCCAGGAATTGAATTCCGCAAGCGCAGCCGCCGGGTCGATTTCATCTGCACGTTTATTTACCGCCTTCCAGCTGCTGTAGATCATTTTGATTCCAAAGACGCGTTCCATCGTCTCCGTGCATTCCTTCTCCCACCAGTAGAAGCGCTTGAAGATATATGCCTGCATACCTTCGCCCGGATCATCCTGGAACATCAGGAATTTTGCGCCGTTGAGATGCGTCTTGGCCGCAAGCGCGCGGAAGATGACTTTTCCGAGCTCCACATCATACGGTGAGAAGACGTTGAGTCCCGCGCTGCGCATGTAGCTGATGAGTTCCCAGTCCCACATGTCGACTGTGCCGAAACGGGAAGTGATGACGAGAATCGGCTTGTTGTAGGACTGGAAGGTTTCCTTATAGTGATAGCCTGCGCCGATCATCTGCGGAAAGAGGATCGCATCGCATTCCGGAATCGGATCACCGACGATCACCGTATCCTGGAATTCCGCAACGTCCCCGTACAGCTCTTTCAGTTTTCCAAGCTGTTCTTCATACTCGCCTTGTTCACGTTCATTCGCCTCCTTGAAACGAAGCGGAACTACGGATGCTTTCAATTCTCTGACTTTTTCCATGATTATCTTCTCCCAGCCTTATTTCTGAATTTCACGGCATAGCGGCGACAGAATGCCGATATACCGGTTGTAACGTTCCTGCAAGGTGCTGTAGTATGCATGCTTTTCCATATCCGGTTCAAACCGTTTCCGCACGCTGATATGTGCTTCGGCGGTGGCTGTGATGTCATCAATCAGGCCGATGCCCTTTGCGCCGAGCAGGCATCCGCCCCAGAGGGCCGGATCGGTACGGTCCAGCGTTTCCACCGGCATGCCAAGCACATCCGCATAGATCTGCGCACTCACTTCGGAATTCGCCCCTCCGCCGATCATCCGGACCGCGTCGCGGTTCTGATATTCCGGATACTTCGCATTCATGCGTTCAATCGCCGTCTTCAGTGCGCACGCAAAGCTCTCCACAATGGCACGGTAGAAGTGTGCCGGCGTGTGTGACCAGGTCTGTCCCATGAAGACTCCACGCAGGTCACCGTTGAACGGCATGACCGTTCCGCCGAGCATTCCTATCGCAAAGAGCCCTTCACATCCGGGCGGAATCTTTGCCATCTCGCTGTCCATGCGTTCATACGCTTCGCGCAGGGATTCACTGTCATTTTTATAGAAGTTATTAATGAACCATTCCTGGGTGATGCCGGATCCCGGCATGTAGTAATGCGCACAGTAACTGCCGCGGGTGCTTCCGTTCAGCATGTCATAACCGCGCACTTCATCATCCATCATATAGTGTTCGGTAATACAGCTGACGGCGCCGAAGGAGGCCGCCTCAAACAGCATCCCCCCTGCCCGAAGGTTTGCGGCACCGACACAGCCGGCGATCTTGTCTCCTGCACCGCTGACCATCGGAATGCCTTCCGGAAGTCCGGTCCTGGCGGAAGCTTCCGCAGAAAGATGCGCGACAACGTCAGAGGACTGCACGATCTTCGGCAGCAGGCTCATATCCATGCCCAGCTCATCGCAGATCTTTTCTGACCAGCTGCGGTGTTTTACATCCGCAAGTCCGGTCCACGTGATCAAAGATCCGTCAATGACCGCGTCCTCAATCAGAAGTTCACCGAGCTTGCCGAGTACATAACCGCTGATCATCAGGTACTTTGCGATGCGCTTTGCCTCTTCCGGAAATTCATTTTTGAACCATTCATATTTGGAGGAAAACAGCGGACTGTTTGTGCCGGAGATCTGATAGAAGTCATCCGCGAACTTCGCATTCTGCGCTTCCGCATACGGCACATACCGTGTATCGATCGAACAGGACCAGCCGGTCACATCGTTCCAGTCTTTGTCTACGCCCATAAAGCCGGCCATCTGCCCGGTGAAGCCGATGACGGAAATGTTCTTCGCCTGTTCACCGAGCTTTTCTGCGGCTGCTTTCATACAGCGCTCCACCGCATCCATCAGATCATTGCCGTGCTGGATGAACTGTCCGGGTCCGGGAGATTCACTCTTCACCGCTTCCTTTGTGACAACCAGCTCGGTTCCGTCAAGGTCAAAGACCCCGGCTTTGATAAAACTTGTGCCAAGGTCAATTGCCATCAGAAGATTATGGTTCATACATTCTCCGATCCCGCTCCGTCAAACCGGAAGACGTGTTTCAGGCCCTTTGCGGCGGCTGCGTTTGCGAAGGCCGTCTCAAAGTCCTCAATGGAATATGCATCTGACATGATGAGATCCAGCGGAATGCGTCCGTCATCCACAAGCTTTGCGCACTTGCGGTATTCCGAAATGCTCTGACGCGTGCATCCCTGGATCGTAAGCTGTTTGTAATGAAGAAGGTTGGTGTTGATCGGAACGATCTTTTTATGATCGGGCAGTCCGCCGAAGAACAGCAGCTTTCCGTTCATATTCATATATTCCAGGGACGCAGCCTGTGCATCCGCAGCCGGTGCTGCGATGATGCAGACATCAACGCCTTTGATTCCGTATTGTTTAATGCCTTCCTTCACATCGCCATGGATCGGCAGCACGCCCGGCAGAAGCCGGCATGCCTGTTCAATGCGCTCTTCGGAGAGATCGTTGACATAGATCTTTCCTGCGCCGAGGATCCGCGCCGTCATGATATGCATGATGCCGATCGGTCCAAGACCGATTAACAGCACATCATCACCCGGGCGGATACCGAGCAGTGTCTGACCGTTGTATACGCAGGACAGCGGTTCCACAAGCGCTGCGGCTTCATAGGAGATCGCATCGCCGAGTTTTGAAATGTTGCCCTGAACGATCGCATTCTCCGGAATGCGCACATATTCCGCAAACCCGCCGTCCATCGTGACGCCGAATGCCTGCATGTCATCGCAGAGATGTGTATTGCCCGATACACAGGCATCGCAATGCCCGCATCCGATGTTCGGCGCAACCGATACCCGATCGCCAGCCGCATAGCCTTTGACAGCGGCACCGACTTTTGCGATATCGCCCGCAAACTCATGACCGAGAATCAGCGGATGTTCCTTTGAGGCATGTGCCGCTCCGCTTTTCCACATCCGCACATCCGTACCGCAGATCGAGGCGGCACGAACCTTTACAAGCAGTTCATGATCCCCGATTTCCGGCACCGGAACATCGTTCAGTTCCAGATGCCCCGCTTCATATAATCGAATTGCCTTCATAGTCATTCCTCCGGAATTCCGTTCTTCAGATAAATCGGACGATGTTCCAGAATGGAACGCAGACCTTCATTGACCAGTACAAGCGCCATCTTTCCATCGACGCCGGTAACCGGCGGTTCGGTATTATTCAGTACGCAATCAACAAACGCCTGATCCTCTGCCTTATACGCATCCACGAATAAGGTTCTCCAGGAATCCATGGAATCTGCCTGAATGATGCGGTTCGCTGTTACGGCTTCTGCCGCATTGGCATTCTGGCTTCCGACCTTGATGATTCCGTTTGTACCGAGGATCTCGGCTCTTGAATCATAGCCATAGCGTACATACTGTGCGCCGGTGATCATGCCGAGCACGCCGTTTTCAAATTCCAGCATTACCGTGCAGGTATCGTAATATTCCGGATACTCTGCGGCTTTTTCCGGACTGCGGAAGTTATGCCCGATCGCATGGATCATCTTTACTTCACTGCCCGCATACCAGCGCAGGGTATCAAAGTCATGACTGTTTACTTCACCGATCGGTCCATAGCTCTTGCGGACGTTGTACATCCATTCCTTCGGTTCGCTCGGGCCGTAGGTATTGGACTTGATCATCGTCACATCGCCGACGGTCCCGGCATCCAGCAGTTCCTTTCCGCGCCGGAAGCTTTTGTCAAAGCGGCGCATGAAGCCAAGCTGCAGTTTTACGTTGTACTTCCTGCAGGCTTCGATCATCTCGTCGCATTCCTGCTCGGTGGATGCCATCGGTTTTTCACAGAATACATGCTTGCCTGCCTCGGCAGCCGCAATAACGATATCGTGATGGAACTGGGTCGGTGTGACGACGATGACCGCATCAATATCAGGGTCCTTCATCACATCGTGCCAGTCGCTGCAGGTTTTCGTCACACCGGTTTCTTCCGATGCGGCGATGCGGTTTTCTTCCATCGGATCACACAGCGCACTCAGAACTGCGCCATGGATCCCGCCCATGTAGCTGCGGGCATGGATCATGCCTGCCCGGCCGCAGCCGATCAGGCAAACACGTAGTTTTTCCATATTGGCTCCAATCTGTATAGTGACAGTTACTGAATGCCTGCCGCCTTCATTTCCTCAATGATCTTGATTCCGCTGGAGGTGCCGAGCCGTGTTGCGCCGGCTTCGATCATTGCCTTTGCGGCTTCCCAGGTACGGATTCCGCCCGCTGCCTTGACCTGAACATCCGGTCCGCAGTTTTCCTTCATGAGACGGACGTTTTCGACAGTTGCGCCGGCAGTGCCGAATCCGGTGCTGGTCTTTACAAAATCCGGTTTCACGCGGCTTGCGATCTTTGCGGCTTCGATGATCTCTTCCTGTGTCAGATAGCAGGTTTCGAAGATGACCTTGCAGCAAATACCGGCTTTGCGTGCCACTGCGGTAAGCTGTGTCATTTCATCCTCGATATAGGCATAGTCATGTTCCTTCAGTTTTCCAACATTGAGCACATAGTCAAACTCCTGTGCACCGTCATTGACCGCATTCTGCGCTTCCGCGACCTTTGTCGCGATCGTCATCTGGCCAAGCGGGAATCCGACGGCCGCGCCGGTGAGTACTTCCGAGCCTTCCAGCATCTTACGGCAGATGCTTACCGGATAGGTATTGATCGCGACGGACTTGAATCCGTAGTGCTTTGCTTCATCGCAGAGCTTCTGAAAATCCGCGGTTGTCGCATCCGCATGAAGGTTGGTATGATCCACCATTTCAGCGACCTGTTTTACTGTAATATCCATAGCTGTATTTCCTCCTTCGAGCATTTATTTGCTTGTATTTCCTGTGATTTAATTGTATTTCCGAACGTTTCGTTCGTCAATATTTACTTTCATTTGCTTTCATTTCATCTTGTATTTGAAATCTTCTCCGTTTACAATATGGGCATGGAAGACAGAATGTTTACCGAAGAACGGCGTGATGAAATCATCCGTCTGTTAAAAGAAAAAAAGAGTCTCAGCGTACTGGAACTCAGTGATATGTTCAAGGTCAGCGGAACAACGATCCGCACCGATCTTACCGAACTTGAGGCAAAAGGATATCTGCGCCGCACACACGGCGGTGCGGTGCTTCCCCAACAGACCACATCGTTCCTGCGGGAGCCCGGCATCAAGGAGCGCACCCATTTCAAGGAGAAACAGCTGATTGCGGAGGCGGCCCTTTCCTATGTGGAACCATATGAAACGATCCTGGTCGATAACGGCACCACAATGGCGGCGTTTGACGCGGTTCTGGCACGCTCCACGATTCCGGGACTGACCGTGTATTCCAATGATCTCTATGGAATGCAGATACTGGAAGAAAAGGAAAACTGCGAACTGCGTCTGATCGGCGGCAGTATCCGCAGCGGATTCCACTATACCTATGGCCAGCAGGTGCTCGATGAGCTGCGCAGCTATCATTTCAAAAAACTGTTTCTTGCGACGTCTGCCTTTTCCAAGGACGGGCTGACCACCGCAAACAGTGATCTTGGGGCAGTGAAGAGCGCTATGATCGCAGCGGCGGAACAGGTGATCCTTCTGGCGGACTCCTCGAAGTTCGGGCAGATCGGATTTCGGAAGTTTGCGGATCTCAGTGAGATTCATACCCTGATTACCGATTCCGGAATTTCGGACGCCGATTATAAGCTCTTAAAAAAACATATTCCCGATGTCGTGATCGTCTGAACCATTTCCCCGGAAATAAAAACCAGTACCGCCCAGCATGCAGTTCGTAACCATGCATACAGCGGTACTGTTTTTTATGAGGCTTATTTTCTGCCGGTCAGAATCGTTGACCCTCCCAGCATCATGATCTCCGCCTCTCCCCTGGACATGAACATTCCCTTATCGGTACGGATCAGATTTACTTCTTCGTATCCTTCGTTTCGAAGTTCCTGTGCGAACTGTTCCATATCGCCATAGCGCGCCTTCGACATCAGATCATGGATCGCGAACGTTCCGCCCTTCTTCAGCACACGCAGTGTTTCCCGCAACAGCTCCTGCTTATTATGTCCGGAGATGTTGTGATACACATAGTTCGAAGTTACTGCATCGAATGTCTCATCCGCAAAGTCCAGCTTGCAGGCATCTCCTTTTTCAAAACGGACATTGGATACTCCTTCCGCTTCTGCATTCTGTTCGCAGAGCTGCCTGCTGAAGGAGGCATACTCCGGACCCCAGCGGTCAATTCCGACCATTCGTGCATTCGGATTCCGTTTTGCGCAGGCAATCGTAAGTGCACCGCTTCCGCAGCCGACATCCAGTCCTACCCCACCGTCTGGCAAGGTTACATAATCTGCGGTTCCCTCCACAATTTCCTTTGCGAGTTTCCGTTTTCCTTCATAGGAAAACCGGTTGTGCGCCATCAAAGACCAGCCAAGCATTGCGCCGCAGCCGATTGTTCCGGCACCGCAGACAATGCGTGCACAATTAAGCACCAGTTTCGGCTGATCCTTCAGCAGAAACTCTGAAGCCGCTCCGGCAGCCGCACATGCGGCGGTTCCTGCCGCAAGACCGTATATCATTCCCTTTGGAACCCAGTTTTTATAATTTGTTTTCATCTTGTTTTCCTCTCTGTCTTTCATAAGAGTGCGGTTATGATTCCTGCGGGAATCACCGCAAGTACGATCCATATCACCGTAAGTATCAGCCGCTTTTTCAGAACCTGCGGCCAGGTCTGTACAAACGGTATCCCTTCGGTTCCCGGAAGGATCCAGAACGGATCATGCCCTACCCACAGCCGGTCGATCACAATTCCGTCATACCAGTTCATCACTTCCAGAAACAGAAGACACTGCGCATAAGCTTCCCGGAATCCGGCCGGCCGGTTCCATACACCGACAATCAGCAGAAGCGCCGCAAGCATCATGATCACAAATACCGGCATGAAACGCTTTCGTTTTTCCGCCATCGTTTCCGGATCGGATAATCCAAGTTCAAAGGCTTTTTCCTGAACCGCTTTGGGATAAAAGAACAGTCCGTCGACTGCCCCGCCCCGGACGGCGTATTTCACCAGGGCAGTAAACAGCGCACAGAACAACATCAGCTGAATCAGAATCTTCATCATGCATTCTCCTTCATCAGCCGGATCATCATTTTCCAGCCGTCTTTGCCTTCTTTACAGATTGGGAAGACCGGATAACAGTGAAACAGTCCTTCTCCCACAATCATTTCGAAATTCACGCCGTACTTCTTCATTGCGGCTTCAAAGGATGGTGCGATCGCATACAGCACTTCATCCGTTCCATAGATGAATGTCACCTTCGGACAGTTCGTAAAATCACCGTTCTGAAGATGCAGCATATAATCGGGCACGTCGTCCGAACCATGGCGCATGATTTCTTCCGCGGTGATCATATACTCCGCAGAAATCGCCACATCTTTTTTGTCCAGTTCCTTCATCCTAGCCTTCTCTTCTTCCGTCACAGGACAGGTGCCCGGTGAAATTGCGAGGATGTAGTTTGGACGCGGAAGCTCGGAATGGTTCGCATTCATATAGGCAATCAGACCAAGTGCAAGATTCCCGCCGGAGGAGGTGCCGAGCAGAGAAATATCTTCAGCCCGATAAGATTCCAGCATTTTCTGATACAGTGCATAGATCATTTCATACGCCCTTGTGATCGGATACTCCGTGCATAAGGGATAATACGGTACAAAGACATCCAGACCGGTTTCTTTCGCAACCCGCAGCGCCTTGCGGATAGAACCCGGTCGCGGCGCACTGACCATTCCTCCGCCGATAATAAACAGATTGGCTTTATGAATGCCGGCCTTGTGTATCAGTTTCAGTACCGTAAATCCGTCAACCTCCATCGTGCTGATTTCAAATTCCGGATCATGGAGTTCCGGAATCGGATTCGAGGCATTCTGCGTTGTTTTGATCTCAATGATTTCTCTCGCGCTCTTCTCACCTGCTTTCTTCAGTCCGGCGAGTTTTACTGCCCGCTTCAGAATTTCATAGGTCAGAGACATGTGTAAGCCCCCTCTTTCACATATGTTAGTATACACTAACTTATAGTCATAAATAAAACGTGATCGTCTGTTTTCACAGAAAATCACGCAGTCATCTCTTACTTCTGTTTCAGCGGAGATCCTCGGTTTCAATGATTTCACCGACAAACATCCAGTGCGGAGGACGATGACTGTATTCCTCCTCCATGAGACCCGGCGCCATACCTTCCGGCTCAAACGGTCCCTGATACAGTTTCTTACAGACAAACGTTAGATGTGCTTCCTCAAATGTCACGCCCCCGGCAAGTTCCTTCGGTGTCAGTCCGGCCGCAGCCACTTTATCTTCATCCCGTCCGGAACGGGAACCGAGATATCCAAGCGCATCCCGATACTGTTCGGGAAAGAACTCCACGGTAAAGGTATCGGATTCTTTCAGAAACTCCCAGGTATAGCGGAGCGGATTGACATATACCGTGACGATCGGGCGTGCACCGCCGGGTCTGCCCCAGATGGAGCCAAGACTTCCCCAGCCTAACGTGCAGGTATTGTAATGATCCATGGTTCCGGCAGTTACCAGAGCCCACTGGTTGTTGAACAGATCAAATACCTTATAGTCCTTTGCCTCAAATGGTTTCATTGGTTTCCCCCTCTGTCCTAGTTCTGTTCGATGCCAAGATCGGTATATTCCTTGAACAGCTGCAGGCATGCGTCACGGTCCAGCTGTTCCATGTATGTACCTGCGGATGCGGAGACTGCGCCTCCGGCACGTTCTATTCCGATGGATGCTTTATCTTCATATCCGCACCCGTAATAAATATGACCGATTCCGGCAAGTTCTGCGGCACTGATGCACATC
>JAFOLE010000180.1 GCA_017419465.1 Solobacterium sp.
CTTTGGGAAAGATGTTTTGTCATATGATGTTCCTTTCCCATCAGGCATTCATTGAATTCAAAAAAACATATTTGTAAGAGTTAATGCAAGTTTGTAAGACTAAATGATGGGTGAATGTAGCGGTAAATTTTACACTTAACGAATGCGTCAGTTTGAATACTGGCGCATTTTTTGTATTTGGCTCCGGGTATTCTGCCAGTGTGAGGTAATCAACATGAAACAGACATTTATTACGATTTCGCATCTGGATGACTTTATGGCGTCGTCCTTTGTCCACCCGGGAAATACGCTGATCCTGAAGAAGGAACCCAATGAGTACGATGATGAGGCCATTGCGGTCTATTCTCTAAACGGCGCAAAGTACGGCTATGCCGCAAACAGCTCTTCCACTGTCGCAAGAGGAACCCACTCTGCCGGATATATTTACCGGGACTTTGATCAGGAAACAAAATGCATTGTCCGTTTCCGGCTTGAGGATGTCGCAATCGCAGAACTTGTGAACGGGGAAACCGAAACCGAACACTGAAACAGAACAGGAGGAACGGAATGACCGTAGAGGAAGCCAGAAAACGTTACGAACAGTATAAGGAAGAGATTCACTGGCAGAACAATCATGAACATGAGGATGCACTGTTTGAAGTGACCGAGTATCTTCTGAACCAGACGAAGGATCCCTGGTACAGCAGTGATCTTGGGTCGTATTACTATGACCGCCGCCAGTTTGATCTTGCGCTGAAGTATTACGAGATGACCTATGAACTGGGTGACCATGATATTGCGGTATGCCTTGGCTATATCTGGTATTACGGCCGTACCGGGACGGTGGATTACGAGAAGGCATTCCGCTATTTTTCGGAAGCCGCAGCGCTTGGAAATGACGAGGGAAAGCGGAAGCTTGCGGACATGTACAAAAACGGGTATTTCGTGGAACCGGATTATGCAAAATACTGTTCGATCATCGAAGAGCTGTATGAAGCACATAAGGATGATGAACGCAGGTTTCTCGAACTTCCGGATATCTGTACAAGACTGGCGGACATCCGGAAGAAGGAAGGAAACATCGAGGAGGCCGTCCGTCTCTATCAGATGGCAAAAGATGATCTTCCGGAGCGGATGCGGCTGCTGGAGTTCTTCGGCGACATCAACGTCATGGACTGGCTGATCAATGACCTGTATTCCCTGATTGAACCGGATTATTCCAATCTGGATATCTTTGATCTGTTCTATGTGCTGAAGAAACCGTGCACCGTGACATTCCGATACAGACAGAAGAAATATGAGATTCATTCGGAAATTGATAACGGGGAGTATGCGGTGTGCTTTGACGGACACTGGTACCGTTCCGTGAATGAACTGTTCCGGAACGCAAAGCTTGACGGGAAACCGCTGTATGTCCGCTATTGGGAAATCTACAACGTGGAGGTGAGCCATGACAGAGCTGATTAAGAGTACAGATGCGTCTTACATCCTGTATGAGGAACTGATTCTGAAGAAAGAGAATCTGCGGAGGGAAGCAACGCAGTTTTACGTGGACTACATGAGATTGTTCGGAGACCAGCTGGCGGAGGTATTCCGGAAGAAGATTGAATGTATCCGGAAGAAAAAGATGATTGCCTTCTGCCAGCGCTGCGTCAACCAGGGGAAGACCATTAATGCGGTTGAACTGTACAGTCATATCGATGCGGAAATGGCAGAGTATGAAGCGGAGCTGAACCGTATGAAAGAGGAAGCGAAGGCGGCTCAGAACGCGAAGATCATTTCCAGAGAGGATGTCCGGAAGATCCGGGAAATCTACTATCGGCTGGCACGGAAGATTCATCCGGATATGCGGCCGGAAACCAGTAATGATCCGAAACTGCTGGAGTACTGGAACCGGATCGTGAATGCCTACCGGTATAACTGCCTGGAGAAACTGCAGGAGCTGGAAGTGCTGGTAAATGCCTATCTTTCAGATAACGGAATTGATACAGAGAAATCGGTGATTCCGGATATCGGGAAGAAGATTGCGCGTACGAAGAAGGAAATTGAGCGGATCATTTCTACAACGCCGTATACCTATCGTTTCCTGCTGGAAGATGATGTGCAGGTGAACCGGAAACTGGAAGAACTGCAGAATGAAATCGAGGAGTACATGCAGTATTCCGCGGAACTGGACGAGGTGCTGAAGAACTTTCCGGTAAAGGAGATGTACGCATGAGAAATGAACTGACAATTAAGAATGATGACCTGCTTGCGGTGGTGGAAGAAAAGAGCCTGGGTGAGCTCATCAGACCCCTGGTGAATGAAATCTACCTGTTTGACACCGTGATTGCCGGGACAAGCTATATCAAAGACCCTTCGGTCTATGATGCCCTGGAAGTCAATGAAAAGCTGAGCCTGCAGAGAGAGGATAATAAATTTGATTCCAGGGCAATCCTGATTCTGAATGCGCAGAAACAGAAACTCGGCTATGTGCCGGAACGGGACAATCAGGTGTTCTCCCGCCTGATGGATGCGGGAAAGCTGTTGATTGCCAAGGTGATTTCCGTATTGAATCAGGGCGGATATTACCGTGTGCGGATTGGAATTTATCTGGTGGATTACTGATGCACAACAATAAACTGTGACGTTCGATACGATCAATGAAGAGGCGGTCGGACGTTTTTAAATGAGTAAATAACAACAGACAGTTAGTGTACACTAATATAGAACGCAATGAGCAGGAAAGCAGGGGACTGTGAATATGACAATCGGAGAGAAAAAGCTGAAACAGAAAACGTTTATCAAAGAGGAGATGGATCGTCAGCTTCCGAAAGGGGAAAGCGACCGCATCTGGAAGGCAGCCGCGCTTCGCCTGGATGCGATTCTGGAACGTTATAAATCCATTCCGAAGGCACAGCACATGCATACGTACAATTTCATCTTCCCGGCAGCCGCAGTATATCTGACGCTGAAAGAGTCAATGGACGGGCAGAAGGCATATGGCATCATTGAAAACGCCGCCGCCGCAAACTGCGCGGAAATAAACCTGCGTCTTGTGAAACTGATGAAATTTCCGGGAATGCCGTCTCTGTTCATTTGTGCATGGGGACCCGTCAGCCGAACTATGTTCGGGCCGGCCTCCGGGTTTCAGAACGTGTTCTACCCGAAGAAAAAAGGAGAATACCGTATGGACATCATCGCCTGTCCGTATCATCGGTATTTCAATGAACTGGGATGTCCGGAACTGACAAAGATCTTCTGCGACAATGACGAGCGTACATATGGAAACCTTCCGGGAATCCGGTTCTGCCGGACAACGACGCTCGGGACCGGCGGGGAGCGATGCGATTTTCTGGTACAGAAGCGCTAAGAACAGGAAATGACAGACCGGGCAGCGATACGGACACCGATGTCGGTTTGCGGTGAAGAAACAGAAACGCATTCACGCTTGAACCGATAAGTTAATGATGTTAACATAGCCTCAGGTTAGACGTATCTAACCAGTGAGAGGCGGGTATGCCGAGAGATAAGACAGAAAGCCATGCAAGGGTGCTTGCGGCCGCACGGGATGAATTCATGGAATACGGATTTGAGAAAGCGTCCATGCGGCGGATCGGAGAGCGAAGCGGAATGACAGCCGCCGGACTGTACCGGCACTGCCGTGACAAGGCGGATCTCTTCCGGGAAATCGTGGAGCCTTCCGTTCAGCGGATCGAAGACTGGATTCAGGCACATATTGCCCGCTCGGAAACCGCAATGCGCACAGACAGTGTTGATCTCGGGAAGGACTCTGAAATCGTCATGATGCGGGAACTCATCTATCCCCATATGACGGAATACCGTCTCTTACTGACAAAGGCACAGGGCACAGAATATGAAAATTTCCTGCATGATCTGGTTGAAGAACACCAGCAGGAGATGGAGCGCTTCTTGCCGGTAATCAGAGAGAACGGATTCCCGATGCGGGAGATCAGCCGGAACGAACTGCACTTACTGTTAAGTGCCTATGTCACCGCACTGTTTGAACCGGTGGTGCATGGCTACAGCTATGAAGAAGCCATGCGGTGCCTGGATGTCGTAGAGGCATTCTTCCTGCCGGGATGGAGTCAGCTGCTTGGACTGAAACAATGAATACAGAACACATACGCCTGTCTTCGGACAGGCGATATGTATATATAAGGGTTAGTTAATTCTAATCTATGAACGTAAGCTAACAGAGACAGGAGGGAGTTTGCTTATGGAAAACGGGAAGAAGTCTTCACCGATTGCGTGGGTGCTCGGGCAGACGGGAGACCACGGGAGCGAGTATGTCCGCAGCGTCATACTGGCTGTCATCGGTGTCGCCTTTTCGGTCGCGCCGTACGTGGTGGTCACGGATGTAGTCCGGGCACTGATGACAGGAAACCGCAGCATGCAGTTTTATCTTGGGCGCTGTGCACTGATGGCAGTGTTCTGGGTGTGCCGCGTGCTTTGTCATGCATGTTCCACCGCCGCAAGTCATAAGGCGACCTTTGCGGTGCTTGGTGAAATCCGCAAACGCTGTACGGAAAAACTTGCGCGCATGCCTCTGGGCGCAGTGCTTGAACAGAGTTCCGGCGCACTCAAGAATATTCTGATCGAGCGCATCGATTCCATTGAGACAACGCTTGCGCATATCGTCCCGGAGTTCACGGCAAACTTTCTGATTCCGATCATCATTCTGATCGTCATCTTCACCATTGACTGGCGCATGGGCCTTGCCAGTATCGCTACCGTGCCACTCGGGCTGTCGTGCTATATCTTCATGATGGCGGGAAGCGCAAAGTTCTATGAACATACCGTTACCGCAACCAAGGCACTGAATGATACCGCTGTGGAATATATCAGCGGCATTCAGGTCATCAAGGTCTTCGGCAAGACACAGTCTAGCTATGACCGCTTTGTGCATGATGCCAATGAGGCAGCCAGCAGTTTTATTGACTGGATGCGCGCCAGTATTATTCCCTTCACCTTCGCGATGGTGATCATGCCGGCGACGATGGTATCCGTCCTTCCGATTGGCGGGCTTCTGGTGAAAAACGGAAGTCTGAGTTCGGCAGACTTTGTGACGATCATCATCCTTGCGGTCGGTGTCATTACGCCGATCATCACCCTGATGAGTTATTCCGATGATATCCGGACGATGGGAACGATCGTCAATGAAGTGCGCAGTGTGCTGGATGCGCCGGAGATGGAGCGTCCCGCTGAAGGGGAAGCGCCGAAAGACTGCAGTATCCGGCTCAATGATGTTCATTTCTCCTATAAGGACAAGGAAGTCCTGCATGGCATAACGATGGATATTCCGGCCGGCTCCTATACTGCGCTGGTCGGTCCGAGCGGCAGCGGAAAGAGCACGATCGCCCGGCTGATCGCATCCCTGTGGGATGTAAACAGCGGGTCGATCACACTTGGCGGAACAGATATCCGAAACATCCCGCAGGAAATCTATGCGGATCAGATTGCCTATGTATCCCAGGACAACTACCTGTTCAATATGACCGTCCGTGAGAACATCCGGCTCGGAAAGCCGTCCGCATCCGATGAGGAAGTGGAAAAAGCCGCGAGGGAAAGCGGCTGCCATGACTTCATCATGAGTCTTGAGAACGGCTATGACACCATGGTCGGCTCCTCCGGCGGACACCTGTCCGGCGGCGAACGGCAGCGCATCTCGATTGCACGGGCAATGTTAAAGGCGGCGCCGATCGTTATCCTCGATGAGGCAACTGCCTATACCGATCCGGAAAACGAAGCGGTGATTCAGCGTTCCGTTTCCAAACTGACTCAGGGCAAGACCCTGATCGTCATCGCACACCGTCTTTCCACAATCACCGGAGCGGACAGGATCTATGTCATCAAAGACGGACAGGTGGAGGATTCCGGCACGCATGAAGAACTGCTGGAGCACCATGGCCTGTATGAAACAATGTGGAATCTGCATATGGAGGTAAAGGACAATGGTTGAGATCATCCGGAAATTCTTCGCATTCTGCAGTGAGGAAAACCGCAGAAAATTTCAGACATCCGTTCTGCTCGGCGTATTTCAGGCAATGTTTGAAGCGCTGAAGATTCCCGCAATCGCAGTGATGGTAAAAGCCCTGCTTGCCGGACAGGTGACGGGCAGAGATATTCTTCTGAGCCTTGGCATCATGGTGTTATCGATCGCCGGAGCCGGACTGATCAAGGCAAAGGCATCGATGCTGCAGACGGAAGGCGGGTATGACACCTGCGCAAAGAAGCGTATTGAGATCGCAGAGCACATGCGTTATCTTCCGATGGGGTACTTCAGCGACAACAGTCTCGGACAGATCACATCCGTCACAACCAACGTGCTGGAAAATCTGGAGAACGTTGCGACAAGAGTGGTCATGCTGGTATGTGAGGGACTGCTTACGACCGCGCTGATTATTGTGATGCTTGCCTTCTTTGATCTCCGCATCTCCCTGGTGCTTCTGATCGGGCTCTGCCTGTTTCTTGCGGCGAATACATCCCTGCAGAAAGCAGCGGGCACGCTTGCGCCGCGGAAAATCAATGCGGATGAAAAGCTTGTGGAAAAGGTGCTGGAGTATCTGCAGGGAATGGCAGAAGTAAAAGCGTATCATCTGACCGGTAAAAAGAGTGCGGAACTGAATGAGGCGATTGCGGCGAATTCAAAGGTCAATACCGATATGGAAATGACACTGATTCCGCGGATGAGTGCGCAGTCGCTGATTGCCAAACTGACCGGTGTTGCCATGGCGCTCTGTGCATGTATCTTTTACTGCAATGGAACCATGGACGCATTAACGGCAGTCGTCATGGTGATCTCAGCATTCATCGTCAACGCAAGTCTGGAAACAGCAGGAAACTATTCCGCTCTGCTTCGGATCGTGGATGCGAGTGTTGACCGCGTTCAGGAAATACTGAAAACGCCACAGATGGATATCGACGGTGAGAAGATCACACCGGAAAACCGGGATATCAAAGCGGATAATATCGAATTCTCCTATGACCGGCGGAAGATCATCGACGGTGTCAGTCTTTCCATTCCGGAAAAGAGTGTCACCGCAATTGTCGGTCCCTCCGGCGGCGGAAAGACTACCCTCGTTAATTTGCTGGCACGCTTCTGGGATGTCGACAAGGGAACGGTATCCCTCGGCGGCCGCGATGTCAGAGACTATGATATGGACTCCCTGATGTCGAACTTCTCGTTTGTATTCCAGAATGTCTATCTGTTTCACGATACGATCGCGGACAATATCCGCTTCGGACAGCCGGAAGCACCAATGGAAGATGTGATTGCGGCGGCGAAAAAAGCCTGTTGTCATGACTTCATCATGGCGCTGCCGGATGGCTACAATACGGTAATCGGAGAAGGCGGCGCATCGCTTTCCGGCGGTGAAAAACAGCGCATCTCGATTGCCCGGGCAATGATGAAAGACGCACCGGTTATCTTCCTTGATGAAGCGACAGCCAACGTGGATCCGGAAAACGAGCATGATCTTATGGAGGCAATCCGTGCATTAACGAATGAGAAGACCGTAATTATGATTGCGCATCGTCTGAAAACCGTCGAACATGCCGATCAGATTCTTGTGATTGATCAGGAAAAGATCGTCCAGCAGGGAACACATGCAGAACTGCTGTCGCAGGAAGGCATTTATCGGAATTTCATTCAGGAACGGCGTGAAGCTGCCGGCTGGAAAATCAAGGAAGCAGTGTGACCCTGTAAACAATGGGCACATTGTATGCATGCGCATGCAAAACCGGTAAAATAAATGTGACGTTTCAACCAGGGTAACCGATCATGATTAACAGACTGCGTAGACAGATAACGGAATATTTCATCGGGAAAGATGCAATTGTGGACAATGTGCTCATCTGCCTTCTGGCAGGCGGGCATGTTCTGCTGGAAGACGTACCGGGTGTCGGAAAGACAACGCTTGCCAAAACACTGGCCGGCGCGACGGACTGTTCGTTCGGACGCATTCAGTTCACCCCGGATACACTGCCTTCCGATGTTGTCGGCGTATCCGTATACAACATGAAGACGCAGGAGTTTGAATACCGGGAAGGCGCCATCATGCGCCAGATTCTGCTGGCGGATGAAATCAACCGCACATCTCCGAAAACGCAGGCCAGTCTGCTTGAGGCAATGGCGGAAGGAAGCGTGACCATTGACGGTATCCGGCATAATCTTCCGAATCCGTTCATGGTGATCGCAACACAGAACCCGATTGAGTTTCTTGGCACATATCCGCTGCCGGAAGCGCAGATGGACCGTTTCATGATGCGGCTTTCCATCGGCTATCCCGATGCGGAATCGGAGATCCGCATGGCAAAAAACCACGCGGAAGGCAAAACCACAGATTCGATTCAGAATGTATGCACGACGGCAGACATCCTTGCCATGAAAGAACAGGTCCAGTCGGTGCATGTCAGTGATGCGGTATTCGGCTATATCCGGGAAATTGTCCAGGCAACCCGGACGGAAGAGAAGTTTGAACTCGGTGCCAGCCCGCGGGCGACGATCGGAATCACGTCCGCCGCAAAGGCACATGCATTCCTGCAGGGAAGAGACTATGTAAAGCCGGATGATGTAAAGGCGGTTGCCATTCCGGTTCTTCATCATCGGATTGTATTAACATCAGAGGCAAGGCTTCATAAAGAAGATATTGACCGGATTCTGGATCAGCTTATTTTCCGTGTCCGTGTTCCGAAAGAGTAGGACGCCGTGAAACGGAACTTC
>JAFOLE010000024.1 GCA_017419465.1 Solobacterium sp.
GGTGACCATGGCAGATGTGCTGATGCTGGGAAGGGTATCCCAGACAGCACTTTCCGCTTCGTCGCTTGCCGGACAGGTGATGTTTTTACTGTCCATGCTGTACTTCGGGCTGGCTTCCGCAATCACGATTCTTTCCAGTCAGTACTGGGGCAAGCAGGATCGGGATACCGTATCCGGCATCTTCGGGATCGGCCTTCTGATTTCCATGTCGGTATCGCTGTTTGCGGCGGTGATGGCTTTCTTCTTTCCCACAACGGTGATGTCATTCTGGACGAACGTTCCCGAACTGCAGAGAGAAGGGGCGGTGTATCTTCGTTCTGCGGCGCTGTCCTATTGTTTTCTGGGTATCACGCAGCCGTATCTTGCGGCGATGAAAAGCTGCGAGCGCGTGAAGCTCTCCATGCGGGTATCCATGATTGCACTAGGCTCCAATGTCATACTCAACGCAATTCTGATCTTTGGCCTTTTTGGTTTCCCCGCAATGGGAATCAAGGGTGCCGCGCTTGCGACAACGATCTCGCGCGGTATTGAATTTGCGGTATGCCTGTATGACTCGGCTCACCAGGAATGTTTCCCGACCGATCCCGAACATGTATTCCATATCCCGAAGGAACTTGCCAGAGACTTCATGCATTACTCCGGACCGGCTCTGGTGAATGATATGTTATGGGCGCTGGCCTATAACATGAATTCGATCATCATGGGTCACCTCGGCAGTGATATTGTCGCGGCGAATTCTGTGGTGACGGTTGCCCGCGACGTGATTACCACCGTCGGCTTTGGAATTGCCTCTGCGTCTTCCATTCTGCTTGGAAAGGAGATCGGCGCAAACCAGCTTAAGCTTGCCAAAGAGGATGCGAAAAATATCTTCCGTACCGCATTCCTTGCGTCACTGGTACAGGGACTGATTCTCTTCTGTACAATTCCGATCGTACCGAAACTGGTGATCCTGAGTGAAACCGCCGGAAGTTATCTTCGCAGTATGCTTGGAATCAGCTGTATCTATCAGATCGGACAGGTCATGAATACACTGCTGATTGCGTCGTTCTTCCGCTGCGGCGGGGATTCAAAATACGGGCTTCGCCTGGATCTCTTCAGCATGTGGGGCGTCAGTGTACCGCTTGCGTTATTCGGGGCCTTTGTGCTGCGTCTGAGCCCGCTGGCGGTTTACTGCCTGATGTGTCTGGATGAATTTGTAAAGCTTCCGTTTGCGCTGTATCACTACACGCATGGACAGTGGATCCGTAACCTGACCCGGGAATTTGAGTGATCAAATTGCACATAATGCACATTTCTGTGTTATTCTCTTTTAGTTATTTTTACGACTGAATTGGTAGTGTCTTCCTAAACAGAATTTTCAATAACTCCAAATGTATTGGTTCCAATCAATATTGATGCTTTTTTAAAACATGCTAGCAGACAGTGTCAATAATAAAAAGAAAACCGCATAACCATGCGGTTTTGCGGTTTTCTCATAAGTCAGCGCAGGAACAGGGATTTGAACCCTGGCACCCTGTTACAGGTCTACAAGCTTTCCAAGCCTGCCTCTTCAACCACTTGAGTATTCCTGCATAGGCTGTTTTCAGACAGCGAATTAATGATACCACAAGATTTCAAAAGCACAAGCAGTTTTTGCGCTCACGCTTCGAAGCCTTCTGCGGATACCTCTGAAGCGTAGCCAAGCAGTTTCCCGCAGGTTTCGACACCCTGTTCAGCCTGTTCGAGCAGTTCCTCACTATCCGTGTCACCGGAGTCGAGCCGTTCCAGGAAGAGATTTGCGGCTGCGTTATAGAAATCGTAAGCAGTTTCGATGTCTTTGCGCACACCGATACCGTTATACAGACAGTCTGCGACACGCAGATAGATATCCGGTGCACCCCAGGCATCCATGTTGTGTTTAGCCTGGCGCAGTGCCGCGAAGTAATAATCGGTTGCCTTATAGATATCCTTGGTGACAAGAGAGGAGAGACCATTCTTATAGAAGTCCCCAAGCTTCAGAGTTGCCAGGGCATCACCGCGTTCACTTGCGTCTTCATAACAGACAAGCGCAGCTTCCATATCCCGCTTTGTGCCGTTGCCCAGTTCATAACAGTTCGCAAGCCGGCGCAGGGCAGACGCATTACCAAGATCTGCGGCCTTGCGGTAAAACCGGAATGCCTGCTTAAAATCCCGCTTGGTTCCGATACCGCGGTAATATACTTCTCCGATTGCCGCAAGTGCTTCGTCCTGCGCAACCTGAATCTGTTCGTCGTTTGTTTTCGTGTTCGTCATATCAGCCATGTGACATGATTATACGCCGATTGAATGTGGGTGAAAAGTTATTTGAATGCACAGGGAGATTAGAATAAATGTAGTAAAATATTAAACATGAACGAAATTAAATTTAAGTTTCGCGGTAAACGGTACCGGATTAAAACAGAGGCATTGATTGCGGTATGCCTGGGCGCCCTGGCATTACTGATTCTCTTTACGGTGCTTCTGATAAGAGGCTGTTCCGCATCGGAAGATGAACCGGAGGCGACACCGGAACCGACCGAAGAAACCGAAGTATATGATGCGTCCGCTGGTGTTCTGGATAAGAAGGAATACGACGGAACGGTACTGGAAGAAACAAAGGATGCAGGGGAGAGTTACATTGAAAGCACGCTGTTCCTCGGCGACTCCAATACTGCCCGTTTCCTTGCGGTAGTCAACAGCGATACGAAAAAGACATTTACCTCAAAGTCAAACACTATCGGTGTAGTCGGTATGGGAATTGATGCGATTGCCTCCTTCCCGTGCATGGATTTCTCCACCGGACGTTATTCCATGCCGCAGTCGGTCGCAATTTTGCAGCCGGAGCGCGTCATCATCACGATGGGTACGAATAACCTCTACGGTTCCAGCACTGAGACAAAGTCCTTCATTGAACGTTACCAGAAGGGCATTCAGGCCATCGAAAAGGCATATCCGTCAGTGGATATCATTGTAAATGCCATTCCGCCTGTATCGAAGAATACGACCTATACCAATGTAAAGATGGTTCAGATCGATGCCTACAACAAAGCCATCGCAAAGATGTGCCAGGATAACGACTGGAAGTTCCTCGATTCCTCCGAAGCACTGAAGGATGAGAAGACCGGATACGCGAAAGACGGATACATGATCTCCGATGGTCTGCACCTTTCGGAAAAGGGTCTGCGTGCATTGTTTGAATATATCCGTACACATTCCTATATCACAGATGATGATCGTCCGAAGCCGCTTGCGGCGATTCCGAATATCATCGGTGTACCGGACGGACTGATCAAGACCGACCCGCTGACCAACTCCGAATACAAGGAAGACCCGCTCACTGCGGAAACCGAAGCGGTACCGGATATCACTCCGAC
>JAFOLE010000181.1 GCA_017419465.1 Solobacterium sp.
CATACGGAGGCAATTCCGCCGAACCGGTCCGCAGGGCGCTGCGGGACGGTGGGCTGACGGAGAACATCCGGCAGACTGTCTACGAAAGTAGGAGTGCTATCGGTCGAGGGATTTATTTGTACCGGCGGATAGTATTCTGCCGGTATTTTTTTGGAGGTAGTGCTTATGGCAGAAATCGGAGGTATGAACATCCGCGCACTGGCGGCGAAATACGGAACGCCGCTGTATGTGTATGACGAAGGCAGAATCTGCGATATCCTGAACAGCTATCGGGAACATTTCCAAAGTGACACATTCGAAACCGGTGTCCTGTATGCGTCAAAGGCATTTAGCTGTAAGGCAATCGTAAAGCTGATCGCGGAATACGGAATGTATCTCGATGTGGTTTCGGGCGGTGAAATCTATACCGCAAAGCAGGCAGGATATGACATGTCGAAGATCTTCTTCCATGGCAACAACAAGACCCCGGAAGAAATCACATATGCCCTGAAAGAACATGTCGGAACCTTCGTGGTCGACAACCTGCAGGAAGCGGAACTCCTGAAGGAACTGTCAGAGAATGCGGATTATACGGTCCATGCATTACTGCGGGTCAATCCGGGCGTTGAAGCGCATACGCACAACTACATCGTCACCGCGCATGTCGACAGTAAGTTCGGCATCTCCTTCCTGAATGAAGAGGAAATCGTAAAGACGATTGAAGTGCTGAAGACCTGCCCGCATATCGCATTCGACGGCTTCCACGCGCATATCGGATCGCAGATCTTCGACCGCAACGCATTCGGGGAAGAGATCCGCAAGCTGTTCGAATATGCAAAGCATATGAAAGACACCTACGGAACGGACATCAAAACGATCAATATCGGCGGCGGCTTCGCGGCACGCTATACCGCAGCGGATGCGCCGATCCCAACCGATGAGGTATGCCGGTTCATTCTCGATACCTGCAGGGAAGAGAACGAGAAGAACGGCCTGAACGTTCACCGCATCCTGATTGAACCGGGACGCAGTATCGTCGCAGAAGCGGGCTATACCATCTACACCGCAGGCGGAATCAAGACGACGCCGAACCGGCACTATGTATTCGTGGACGGCGGGATGTCCGACAACATCCGGCCGGCGCTGTACCAGGCGGAATACGATGCGGTCGTGGACGGAAAGGAAAACGAACCTGCGAATACGGAATATACCGTCGCAGGAAAATGCTGCGAATCAGGCGATATCCTGATTCAGAAAATCAGTCTTCCGGATATGCAGAGGGGCGATCTGATTGTACTGAAGACAACCGGCGCATACGGCTATTCCATGGCCAGCCATTACAACAAACTGCCGCTTCCGGCAGTGGTGTTCGTCAAAGACGGAACCGACAGATTAGTAATCCGGCGCGAGACATTCGAGCATATGACCGCGCTTGAGGTATAGGAGGAAAACATCATGTTGAAAGGCTCAATTGTTGCACTCATCACACCGTTTAATCCGGACGGAAGCGTAAACTTCGAGAAGCTCGGCGAACTGCTCGAATGGCACATCGCAGAGGGAACCGACGGCATTCTTGTGCTGGGCACCACCGGTGAAAGCACAACCATGACGCATGAAGAAGATGACGCCGTTGTGGAATTCACCCTGAAGACCGTCAATCACCGTGTTCCGGTTATTGCCGGCTCCGGTTCGAATGACACCGCGACGATGCTGATGAAAAGCAGGCGGTATGCGGACATGGGCGCCGATGCACTGCTTGCGATCACACCGTATTACAACAAGGCAAATGAAGAGGGCATGATCCGCCACTTCACAACCGTTGCGGATGCGGTCAGCGCACCGATCATTCTCTATAACGTACCGGGAAGAACCGGCTGCTCGCTGAGTGTTTCCGCCGTGGAACGTCTCTCCAAGCATCCGAACATCATCGGAATCAAGGAAGCCAGCGGAAATATCAGCTTCGCGGTAAGCATCTCCCGTTTCCTGAGTGATGACTTCGTCATGTTCAGCGGAAACGATGACATGATCGTTCCGATCATGTCGCTCGGCGGCTCGGGTGTCATCAGCGTCTTCGCAAACACCAACCCGAAGGAAGCGCATGAGCTTGTCGCAAAGTGGCTGGACGGCGACCAGGCAGGATCCCTGGAGATCCAGCAGAAGTACCTGGATTACATCCATGCACTGTTCTGTGAAGTCAACCCGATTCCGGTCAAGGAAGCGCTCAATGCGATGGGCAAGGGCGTCGGCGGCTATCGTCTGCCGCTGTATGAAATGGCAGACAAGAATAAAGAACATCTCTATGCCGAGATGAAGAAGGTCGGACTGTTATGAAAATCCTGATCGGCGGAAAAGGCCGGATGGGAAGCCTCATCGCATCCACTGCAGAGGCCGCAGGACATACCGTTCTCGGCATGGCCGACGCATTTGACAAGAGCGCCCTGGAAGGCGAAGCGGCAGATGTTGTGATCGACTTCAGTCACCGCGACAACCTCTCCTGGATCAAGGACTATGTTCTGGCAAATCGCTGCGCCCTGGTCTACGGGACAACCGGCGTGACCGAGGAAGACAAGGCGGTTCTGAATGAACTGGCAAAAACAGTTCCTGTATTCTACAGCTCCAACTTCTCCTATGGCGTTGCGGTGCTGCGCAAACTGATCGCAACCGCTGTACCGCTGCTTAAGGATACCTTTGACATGGAACTGGTTGAAACACATCACAACCAGAAGAAGGATGCGCCGAGCGGAACCGCAAAGGCATTGCTTGAAATCATGAATCCCGACGGGGAATTCAAGGAAGTCTATGGCCGTGAGGGAATCACCGGCGCACGCGGAAAGGAAATCGGCGTCCACGCCCTGCGCGGCGGAACGGAAGCCGGTGAACATTCCGTCTTCTTCTTCGGAGACAACGAACGTATTACAGTCAGCCACCATGCGGCGAACCGTCAGATATTCGTCAACGGCGCAATCCGCGCTGCACAGTATCTGGAAGGCAGGGAAGCCGGCATGTACAACATGGACGATCTGCTGTTGATGGGAGGAAAAGAATGATGAAAACACGAATCGGTATTCTTGGCTACGGAAACCTCGGCAAAGGCATTGAATATGCAGTAAGTGAAACCGAAGATATGGAACTCGCGGCAGTCTTCACCCGCCGTGATCCCAGCACGGTAACCCCGGTTACCGCAGGCGTTCCGGTGGTATCGGTATCCGATATCCGCGACTGGACCGATAAGATTGATGTTCTGATGATCTGCGGCGGCAGCGCTACGGATCTTCCGGTTCAGACGCCGGAATACGCAAAGTATTTCAATGTCATCGACAGTTTCGATACACATCACAATATTCCGACACATTTTGCCAACGTTGATGCTTCCGCAAAGGAAGGCGGACATGTCGCAATGATTTCGGTCGGATGGGATCCGGGACTGTTCTCGCTGGCGCGTGCCTATGCCGGCGCCATCCTGCCCAACGGCAAGGATTACACCTTCTGGGGAAAAGGTGTTTCCCAGGGACATTCCGATGCGGTGCGCCGCATTGAAGGCGTCGCCAATGCCAAGCAGTACACGATTCCGTGTGAGGATGCGCTTGCGGCTGTAAGAAACGGGGAAAACCCGGAGCTGACGGTCCGTCAGAAGCACACCCGTGAGGTATTCGTCGTTCTCAAGGAAGGCGCAGATGCCGCGGCGATCGAGAAGGAAATCGTTGAGATGCCGAACTACTTTGATGAGTATGACACCACGGTTCATTTCATCGATGCGGAAGAATTCGCAAGAAATCATTCCGGTATGGGACACGGCGGATTTGTCATCCGCTCCGGCAACACCGGCGAAGGTCACAAGAACAACCACGTTGTGGAATTCAGCCTGAAGCTCGACTCCAACCCGGAGTTCACCTCCAGCGTGCTGATTGCCTACGCAAGAGCGGTGAAGCGTCTTGCGGATGCGGGGGAAACCGGATGCCGTACGGTATTCGATATCGCACCGTGCATGCTGAGCCCGCTGTCTCCGGAAGAGATGCGGAGTCATCTGCTGTAATAACAATTCAAAAAATAAATAAAGGGGAAGTGCTCACAGATGGAAGCGATTCACATCTGTGAGTATTTTTTTTGAACTTTTTTTGATTTTGTGCGGGGGATTTTCAATCGCGAAGGCAATAAGGATAGTGTGACGTGCGAAAAGAGACGCCTCAAGGGAAGAAAGGAGAATCAGATGAACGTATTACAACTCAAACGCACAGCCGCAGTGCTTCTTGCGGTAATGACACTGTGCCCGCGCAGCCCGGTGCGGGCAGAAGGAGATACGGTAACGACCGTAAACCATATCGGCACCGGCAATGTTTCCATCAGCCTGAATGAATACCGCCTGAGCGCGGACGGAACGGAGACACCGATAGAAGGAAACAGCGACCGGCGGACCGTGCTTCCGGGAGACACCGTCTCAAAGATTTCCAAAATTACCGTAAACGGACATAAGTCCTGGATCCGCGCAAAGGTAATGACGGAAGGCGACAGCCGGATCACCACCCTGAGTCCTGCCTGGGTAAGGCTGTTTGAAGATGATGCCTGGCTCCATAAAGGGGACTACTGGTATTACACAAGACCCGTGGATCACGGCGCCACCATCCGTTTTACAAAGGAGGTGAAGGTTCCGACAGAGGCAGACGCATCGAATGCGGTCTTCCATGTCATCCTCTGGGCAGACGCCGTACAGTATGACAATTTCAAACCCAACTTCAATGCGGCAGACCCGTGGTTCGGAACCGTCATCGAAGAATCTGCCTATCAGACCTTCCGTTACCGCGATCCTGAAGATACGCATTTCTTTGTGAGCTATGAAGGCGGTGCGCAGGGACTCATCGCAAATTCCGGTGACCTGTTTCATAACTTTGCGGTGCTGATGCCCGGTGACCATGTCAGTGACAGCCTCGTCATCGGCAACGGCTATACCCAGCCGGTGCGGCTCTTCTTCCGTGTGGAAGCGACCGGAGAGGAACAGAAACTCGCGGAACGGATCAAGCTGAATATTCATGCGGGAGAGACAAAAATCTATTCCGGAACACTCGCCGACGCAATGAATGAAATCTATCTTGCGTGGATGACGCCGAACTGGACAGCCGTGCTCACCTATGAACTGGATGTGCCGGAAGATCTGAAAAATGAATTCGAACTGACGGACACATCCGACCGATGGATCTTCCGGGCGGAACTCAGTCCGGTACGCCGCATCATCCCGAATACCGGAGATCCGACCCATGTCGGAACGTACGCGGCAGGCCTGGTTCTGTCGGTGCTTGCGGCAGCCGGCGCGGCATTCCTGCTCAGGAAATACCGGGGGCGTCAGGGATGATGCGGAACCAGTGGAGTGTATCCCGTGCACTGCGGGATGTATGTCTGGCCGGCACATGCATTCTTTCGCTCTTCGGACTTGTCGTTCTGATTCCAAAACTGAACGGTCTCAAACTGTATGCGGTAACCTCCGGCTCCATGGCACCCGCAATTCCTGCAGGATCCCTGATTCTTGTGGACCCCGCGCAGAAGACGCCGCATGTCGGTGAAATCATGACCTACCGCCTGAAAGGTTCCGCCGCAGGAATGACGGTCACACACCGGGTTCATGAAATCCGTCCGGACGGCAGGCTGCTTATGAAAGGGGATGCCAACGCACAGCCGGATCTCAATGTCATCTCCAGGGATGCCCTGGAGGGAACGGTTGTCTCCGCGATTCCCCGCATGGGATTCCTGCAGGAAAAAAGCGGAATCCGCATGGGCCTGTCCGCGCTGACAGTCCTGTGTCTTTGCGGGTGGCTTGCGCTCGATCCGGAGAATCATCGGAAAGGAGAAACGAAATGATACGAAAACCAGTCATTGCACTTGCGGCACTGGCCGCAGTGATATCGGGTGCCGCCGCAGGAAGCGGACAATCCCGTATTGAATCAACCTCAGCCTACTTCAGCGACCGGGAATCGCATACGAATATCTACACATTCGGTGAAGTGAGCGCGGACGGAACTGAAACGGAATGGAACCCGGAACAGGGCACACATCTTCTGCCTGGAGAATCCATGCCGAAAAATCCACAGATCATAAATACCGGCGCAAATGCGGCGGTGGTATTCATTGCCCTGGACAGCCCTGTGCTTTCCCGTGTAAGGATTGCACAGTCAGACGGCTCCTATCAGGACGCGTCCAACATTGAGGCATGGCACTACCTGCAGAATGACGGGACGGAAGGATTCCATGAAAACTGGATCCTGCTGGAAACCGATACGCCGAAAGCCGGCGTGATCCGGCGGATCTTTGGATACTGCGGCGCACTTCCGGGGAAGAACGAAGGCAACACAGCAGAGACAGTTCCGCTGTTTACATCGATTCAGGCCGTGAACTACGTGGAAGGTTCCATGCCCATGCCGCTGCCGGGAATCGACGTGCGCTTCCTTGCGGTACAGGCAGAAAATCTTGCGCTGGATGACGGAACAGTAACCACGCTGGAAAGCACCCGCATGATGTCTGAAGCCACCCTGCGGAAGATCTGGAGTATTGCGTCCGCAAATGCGGATTTCACAGCGTTCCCGGATGCGGACAGCGCAAACAGACTGGACCTGCACGCAAAGGAACTGGGCGGAAAGGAGAATGCAGGATGAAACGAATGCGCCGAATCACACAGGTACTTGTTCTGGCGGGGTTGACCGGCCTGCTTGGGACCGGAAGCGCCGCCCTGACATCCGCCTATCTGTCATCGCGGGAGATGGCGGAAAACAGAGCGGACTTTGCGGACAACGTCATTCGAATCGAAGAGCCGGACTTCAACCCGGACACAAAGACCGGTCCCGGAACGACAGTTTATCAGAAGCGGGTCTATCTTCAGAACACCGGCAATATCCCGGTGTATGCGCGGGTCCGGATTGCCTTTTCCGATCCGTATGCACAGGAGTGCACCAGCTTTACGAACAGTACCGGAACCTTTGCGGCGAACGATCTTGGATCGCATCTGCCATCCGGATGGACAGAAGGAGGGGACGGATATTACTACTGCACGCTGCCGCTGGCACCGCAGGCGTCGACACCGGATCTCATCACAACGGCAGCGACGGTATTCCGGGACGAAATCGGACCGGTGGACTATGAAATCTATGTCCGGGCGGAAAGTGTTCAGACACGCTTTGCGGAAAGCGGGAAACACGCAGATGTTTCCTGGCAGGACGCATGGAAACAGGCAGAGAAGAAACAGGAGGTTAAGACGCAATGAACAGACGAAACAGCATCTGGAAAGCCATTCTTGCAGGAATGGTTCTGATCAGTACCGGAAGAACGGTATATGCAGAAGAGCCGGATCCATCGTCACCGCCGCCGGTAACGGAGGATGTACCGGAAGAAGCGGAAGAACCACTGCCGGAAGAATTGTCTCCAGCGGAACCGACAGAAACTCCGGATGAGACATTGTCCGAAGAACAGTTGGATCCATCGGCAGAGCCTTCTGAAGAACCGGAATCTGCGGAACCGGCTGAGCCGTCAGACGAACCGGAAGAAACCGCAGAACCGGAACCGGTGTGGTCTGACCGTCTGATCGTGATCGGCGGAGAGATCCGTGATCAGGATCATGTGATCTCCGCATATGAAGATCTGACACTGCTTGGGTTTGCGGACAATGATGTCCTGCAGGAAGGTTATGCATATTATTCCATGCATGCAGCACACGCAGAAGCGGACGGGGTAATCCTTGCGGCGGAAAACGGAGATCTGACCGATGCGCCGAATGAGATCTCATCGGAAAACAATCCGATCGATCAGCTCCAGCAGCTGCTGGAGGAAGAACCTTCCCTGCCTGCGCAGGATTCACCGCTGATCGCATTGATTGATACCGGCGCACCGCAGAACTGCGCAAATATCATTTCGGCAGTATCCGTGCTTGGGGAAGATCCCTATGATGACAACGGACACGGCACCCGGATGAGTGAGCTGATTCTTGCGGAGAATCCGGACGCCCGGATTCTATCCATCAAGGCGCTGGATGCGTCCGGAAAGGGAACGATGTCATCCGTCTATGCGGCGATGGAATATGCAATGGAACAGGGCGCGGACATGATCGCATTATGCATGTCTGCCTATGTAAACAATGAGAACCGCATTATTGCGGATGAGATTGCGGCTGCGGCGTCAAACGGCATCACTGTTGTCGGCGCTGCCGGAAACAATCATCTCAATACGAAGTATTTCATTCCGGCAAACTGCGAAGATGCATTGATCGCCGCAAGCTGTAATGAAACCGGAGAACTGAAGGAGTTCTCAAACTGGGGCGAGACGGTCGATGCACTTGTCGTGTCGGACTCCACTTCGGAAGCGGCAGCGATTCTCTGCGGTATCCTCTCAAAAAACGGCAGGAATCTTACGAATGCATATACGGATGCACGGGTATTCGCAAATAAACCGGGCAGTGAGGAAGGGGAGACACCGGAACTGCCGGAAGAGGATCCGTTCTATTCCCAGTGCAACTCCTTCTTCTATGGCGATGCGTATTACTGGGAGATTCCGTTCGGCGAGACTTCAACCGAACATGCGGTACTTATTCCGGATTACCAGCAGGAAACGCTGAGTTCCAAAGGCGCACGGGCAAACGGATATGATGTCCAGTTTCAGAACGTGGCGGATGAGGGCTTCTCGCCGGGACATGGCTATGCGGTATTTTCAAGCACGCATAAATCATCTGCGGTCTCTTCCTGGGGTTCAAACATTCATGTCGATGATTTCCGCGGTTCCTATGAAGCGTGGGGCCAGGAATTCAGCTCTGTAAAAACCTTTTCCATCAGCGCCAAAACGATTCCCAATTATGGTTATCAGGGAATGGTTGTCAGTCAGAACAGCACCGCAAAGCCGTCGGCACGCGCCGTAACTGCACTGAATAAAGGTGCGACCGCATCGGTAAGACTCGGTGAAGTCGATGCGACCTACTGGAAGAATGTGCCGGGTGTAAACAAGGACTACTGGGAAGGCTGGAGTCATACCACAGGCGGTGATGAGTATCACTCCTTCCGTGTCGATTTCTATTACATGAGCACAAAGCCGCGGCACAATCTCACGATTCATTATCTCGAAGAGGGAAGTGAACAGCCGGTCGCAGAAGATTACGGTCCGGCGCCGGTCATGGAAGAATCCGAGTATTCCGTGCCGTCACCGAATGTGGAGGACTATGAGCTGGTCGACCCGGAAACGGCAGTAATCACCGGCACCATGCCGGATCATGACGTGGAATATACGGTGTATTACCGCAGAGTGTACAAGATCCTTACAAAGGTCATCAACGGAACGATTACCCTGAACAACGAAATGGAAAAAGCCGGGACAACCGGTGATGAGACCTGGATGGCCTCCGGCAGAGTGAGTGGGATTCATGCGGGAGAAGACCGTACGATCCGTTATGTAAACAAACCGGATCATCTTCTGGATTATGTAAAGGTCGACGGAGAGCCGGTGGATATCACAGTCTATCCGGACAATTATCCGTTTGTCTCGGTAACGGAAGATCATACCGTAGAAGTGCGTTATGTACCGTATCCGGTAACCGATGATTCCAAGAAAGTGCAGCGCAGTGACGGAACCTATATTGACGGGAAGATGGTAACTGCCGGTGAGGTGCTTACCTATACCGTGAATGTGAAGAATCATTTCAGCACGGCACAGACATTCCGCGCAGAAGACCGCATTCCCGAACATACGTCCTATGTCGAAGATTCCGCAAATGAAAACGGCACCCTGGAAAACGGGGTGCTCAGATGGTCCTTTGCACTGGAGAGCGGCGCCGAAAAAAATCTTTCCTTCAAGGTGACCGTGCTTCCCGATGCCAAAGACACCATCGTGAAAAACAAGGCGGATGTGTTTCTGAACGGGATGACCTTCACCACAAATGAAACGGAGAATCCGGTGCTTCCCGATCCGATCAAGCGGGTGGAAAACAAAGACGGAGAAGACCGCAACGGAAACATGGTTCCGATCGATCAGGAAGTGTGGTATCACATCACGGTTAAAAATCCGGGCACGACGGAACAGGAATTTACCATCACGGACCCCATTGATGAAGGTCAGACGGTAACGTCATCTTCCATCAGTGACAGCGGCACCCTGAACGGATCCGTGATCACCTGGAAGATCCGTATCCCGGCCGGAAAGGAATACACGGTTTCCTTTGCGGCGTTGCCGAACGATATGGAACTGACCATTCCGAATCAGGCAGGGGTAACAACCTGCGGATGTCCGGTTGTGGAAACCAACGAAACGGTCATCTACACGCCGGGGAAACCGGAGAAGTCTGTGACAACGACCGGAGGCACGGACATTGACGGAAAGGCAATCGCAGAAAACGAAGAATTTCTCTACTGGATCACCGTCACAAATCCATGCACCGTTCAGAAGAACTATCAGATCACCGATACCATTCCGTCTGCCGTACAGATCATCGATGCCGGTAGTTACAGTGACCGGTTTGAATCGGGCGGTGCATCGGCTGAGATCAGCGGACAGACGGTTACCTGGAATGCGGTGCTTTCCGGCATGGAAGAACTGCGCTGTTATGTACGCTGCCGGCTGACTGCGTCCAATGTCAGCTTTACCAATAAGGCATGTGCACTGACCGACGGGCTGGAACTCTGGTCCAATGAGGTTTCAAACTGGGCAGGACGGATCATCATCAACGCGGAAATCGAGGATTACTGGGAGCCGTATGGACAGCCTTCTTTCCTGTATGACATTCAGGATGGAAGCGGACGCATGTGGCACCGGATGATCGTGATTGATCCATCATCAGGGATCGGTCAGGCAATATTTGATATTCCGACCGGACATGACGAAGATACCTGGGTCATCACGGATGAACCGGGCAGCCGGTATCGCTTCATCCGGGCATATCCGGAAACGGGAAATGTCAGCGCTGCGGACCGGACGTCTTCCGTCACAATCACAAGGGAAACCAGCCTGGGCATTACGCATTATGTGTATGGAATTGAACACTGGAAGGATACTGCCCATCTTGCGGCAGTCACAAATGCACTGGCGTATGCCCGCAGCTGACCGGGTTGTCGGTTTCATAAAAAAGCATTGTTTCTGAATACCTGAACCAATGCTTAAATGAATGAAATGAAATCTGAGAAAGCAGAAAAAAAGAGAGTTCGCGCGAATTCTCTTTTTTACAGTGCGGCGAAAGGAAATCAGAAACGGATTTCCGCGGTCACCTCTTCCAATTCTTCGCTGGTAAGCGAACGGGAAACCTCCCAGTCCAGTACGACCGGCGTTTCCTCTCTGGTGATTTCTGCGTCCATAGTGTTGTTCTCCATCCTGTTCTGTTTTGCCTTCCGGAAAACATCCTACCGCAAAATAATTTCAAAACAATGCTTGAAAAATCATGAGGACAGTGCTTGGGCACCAAATGAGCGGATATGTTATTTTCTGTGAATCCGGCGGTATTGCGGACGAAGAACGATCTCACTGAGAACCGTGCCTTCCCGGGCATTAAGGACTGCCATGACCGCATCGGCAGTATCTTCCGGAGAAAGATACGCGCCTTCGGTGAGGTCCGGTCCGAAATCCGCATTCCGGTACAGCGCGGTATCCGTCATATCCGGCAGGATCACCGATACCTTCAGTCCGCTTTTGCGGTGTTCTTCAAACAGCGTGCGGCTGAAGTGCACAAGTCCGGCTTTCAGCGCACCGTAGGCAGCGCCATGTGTGCTGGTCTCAAGTGCGGTAACACTTGCGATGTTGATAATGGTTCCGTGATTCTGTTTCAGCGTCCGCAGAAGTTTTCCGCACAACAGAATCGGGGTTTCCAGATTCACGCGCGTCATCGTTTGAATGGCTTCGACGGACAGTGTTTCATGCGGGCCGTACCAGGCGCATCCGGCACTGTTGACCAGAACCGAAAGGTTATCTTTCGGCAGTGTTTCAAGAAAGGCAAGCAGGGCAGGCGTGTCCAGAAGGTCGAGAACCACGGTATGAAACTGCGCATGTCCGGTCAGTGTACATGCGGAAAAATCGCGGCCGATGCCGTAAACTTCATAGCCATGTTCTAAAAGGCGCTGTGCGATGGCCTGTCCGATACCGGAAGAGGCTCCGGTTACCAATGCGGTGTGAGTCATTGTTCCTCCTTCAGAAGAAAGATCCTCTTAGGATCCACGTATTGTGCAAGCATGTCACGGAATCCGTTTTCCAGTTCGTCGCGAAGACGGTCCGGATACATGCAGTAACCGTTATGCACTTCATAGGGATACTGGATCACGGCGCTGTCCGGGAAGCGGCTGCGCATCCGTTTCTGATACTGATCGGACTGCCGGTAGGAACCGATGGAAAAATCTGTAACGGCAAAAAGATCCACCGTTTCCCGGATCTTCTCCAGCATTCCTGCATATGCATCCCGCCAGCCGGGAAACAGAATCATCGGGTCAAAGCAGAGCCGGACCGGGAATCCGCATTCCAGTGCGGTATTCACCGCATTCAGCCGCTGTGCAAGCGGGCTGGTGCCGTGCTCATAGCGGTCAATCATCTCCTGCGGTGAAACGGTAAATGCGAGCACCAGATTGTCACAGCGGGAAAGCGAGCGGATGATCTCCGGCGAAGCGCACTTGGTGCGGACTTCCGCTGTAACTGTTTCGCCAAACGGCAGGACAAGTGACAGATGTTTCAGAAATCCGGTGAGCGGCTCCAGCGGAAACAGGTCGGTTTCATAGGAAAAGGAGACAAAAACCGGCGCTTCGTTAAAACGCTCGGAAATCCGTACTGCAGCGTTGAGATATTCGTCCGGGTCATTGATGAAGATGACCGTGTTTGCGGTGGAATACATTCCCTTCAGCCAGCAGTACTCACAGTCCGCAAGACAGTTGAGCGCAGGGGACGTGTAATAGAAATGTTCATGCCCGAAGGAATGGCAGACCGGCGCGCCTTCATACAGGAGCGTTCCGTGCTGACGGGCAAGAATCAGATTCCGGGAATGTTTCTGAACGGAATAATCCTGTTTTGATCGGGAGAAGACATCGTGGTACTGCCGGATCAAAATGATCTCTGCGCGCGGAAAATGATCCAGAATCTGCGCGGTCATCGGTTTGTTCCGGATCTCTTCTTCGATATAGATATGGGAAAAATGTTCAGTCCTGAATGTCATAGATCAGTCTCTCCAGAATCTGTTTTCCGGCTTCCTTGTCCGCTGATGGAAGGAGTCCGTCTTCCCGATACTGACGAACGATTTCATTCCAGTCAATTCCTGCCAGTTCCGCATAACGAAGTGCCTGTTCGAGCCGGCGCTTCATCGCAACGGTCGCATGCAGTTCCTGCGCAAGCGCGGCACAGTCGGGAACCTGCTTTTCCGGGTGCGGGGGAACCGTTTCCATCCGTTCCGCTTCCTGCAGGACAGCGTTTTTTATCATGGATGACCAGGCCGGGTCAAACTGAATCTGTCCGGTTTCCCCGAAATCGCTGACCAGTTTGAGAAGCCGGATACGATGCGGCGGCAGAAACATGGACGCCGCATGAAAGACTGCGGCACCTTCCATGTCATACAGAACCGCCGCATCGGATTTGAATGACAGTGCGGTGTTCGATGCACGGTATGGTTTTGCGCCGGTAATAAGCTCCGCCTCCGGAACTCCCGGAGCGGGAATCAGGTCCGGATAATAATCCCGGTCCGAAGAAGCGTCATGGATTTTATGAATGACATAAAGTTCGTTTTCTCTGCCGTTTTGAATTGCGGCCGCAATGCCTGCGTTAATGACAATGTCGCGGTCCGTGACATGATGAGAAAACAGTACCGCTGCGCATGCGGATGCGGCGGACAGCGGACCGGTTCCGGTCACGGTCAGAACCGTATTTTCATTTTCATAACACTGCAGGGAAGTGTCTGCCGGCTTCAGATGCAGTTCCCTGATCAGATCTGCGGCTTCGTTCCGCAGGGCGGTAAAAATGTAACGCATGGCAGTCACCTGAATGTCACACGGACCGAAAGGCCCGGATCAAGCGTATGCAGAACGGTGCTGTACAGATCCTGCAGCGCATCTTCCGCGCTGAGATCTGCTTTGGTGAGAATGGAAGGATCCGAAGCTGCGGATTCCAGTTCCGCCTGAAGTTCCTGTGTCAGAAGGTTCTGCTGTTCGGGCGTCAGTTTGATATCGCCCCAGGTAAGCAGACCGTGTTCCACATCGGAGAATTCCGTTTTCTCCGCATTCAGTGTAACGGTTTTGAGTGACGCATGCGGAACACTGACCGTCACAAGCGAAGTATCCGCCTCAAAGGTGATGTCGTCTTCGTTCAGCGAGGAAAGATCCACGACATAAATTGCCGTGCCGTAGGATTTGACTTCCTTGGTCTTGCGGAAAATATCCAGATCCAGAATGCCGGTCGTGATCGTCTGGGAAACGGAAAGGTCCTGTTCATACACCACCAGTTCCTGTTTCTTCCGGCTTTCCCCGAGCACTACTTTCGAAATCTCCGCTTCCGTATGCGGCAGGATACTGTCGTGATCTTCCACGGATACGGTATGCGTCGGTTCCGTGCGGAAGTAATTGTCATAGATGCCGTAGCCGATCATGACAATGACCGCAATCTTGAACAGATTCCAGAGAAGCTTCCGCATCAGAGAACGCCTCCGTTCATTTCCTTCAGAAGATCGAGTACTTCACCGGGATGCCGCACGCATGGGTAGTTTGTGACGATGCGGGAAGGATCATCCGCAATCGAACATACGCCATGGATGCCGTAGGTCTGTGCCTTGTCGAGACTCATGGTGAGATCATCGACATAAATGGTCTGTTCTGCCGGAAGTCCCATATATTCCAGCGCAGTTTCGTACATACGCGGGTTTGGCTTCAGCACGCCGAGTTCAAAACTCAGTACAAGAAAATCGTAATAGTCATACGTACCGGCTTCCTTCTGCTGGGGAACGGTGCTCGGCCAGGTGTCGGAGATGACACCGACACGGTAGCCGTGTTCCTTCAGGGTTTTCAGGGTCGGAATCGTGGAGTCAAACAGAATGTAATTGGAAAAGTTATAGGTATGGTCATGACCGATGTCGAAGATCTGTTCTTCGGAAAGGCCAAGCTTCAGAAACGCATTCAGATCCCGGAAGTACTGTATGAACTTGCGGTCTTCCTCTTCCAGCGTCGGCGTGTAATGGTGTTCTTCAAGCGGACGGCAGGCATGTGCCATTGCCTCTTTGCGAAGCGTCTCATCGATCGCATTAAAAACGTCTCTCGGCACATAGTCAAAAAACCGGTTGGTAAGCATCCAGCTTCCGCTGGCAGGGCGTTCCAACGTCCATCCAAGGTCAAAAAATACCCCGTTGATCAAGCGTTCTCTCATAATGCTTTCAGTGTATATCAGATGCTATAATTCTGCCATGGCGAAACAGAAGCGCAGGCGCCGCCTGCGGGTAGGAAGATTACTGGCACTGTTACTGGCGGCTGTGCTTTCCGTCGGTGTTTTGGCTGTCTTCGTCAGCGGCATCGTTCGTGTCGTGCAGGAAATCGTTTCGCCCTCGGAACCGGCCGTAGAACCGGGACCGACACCGACGCCGGATCCCACCTACAGGAACTCCTATGGCTGGCAGTATGTGAAGGAAGACGAAAACGGCTTCCTGTCCTACGAAGACGATACCTATACGTCCCGGCTCGGCATTGATGTTTCCCATTATCAGGGCAATATCGACTGGAATGCCGTCCATGAGGCAGGTGTGGAATTTGCCTTTATCCGTGCGGGATACCGGGGACATACGACCGGGGAACTGCATGAAGATACCGGGTACCGGGACAACATCCAGCGTGCCCTGGATGCGGATGTGGAAGTGGCGGTCTATTTCTTCTCTCAGGCAAACGGTGCGGAAGAAGCGGTGGAAGAAGCCAATTATGTCATGGAACTGATCAGGGATTATCCGGTCCATGTGATCGCATTCGATCTGGAATTTGAACGGGATGAAGGACGGCTGAAGGATACCACGCAGGATGCCTGCACGGAAGCTGCGGCCGCCTTCTGCAAAACCCTGAATGACAACGGCTACACGCCGCTGGTTTACGGCAGTGTGAGCTTTCTCACCCATGAGATCCGCATGCATGAAATTCAGGACCAGACGCAGTTCTGGCTTGCGTGGTATGACGATAAAGAACCGCCGTTTCCGTATGCCTTTACAATCTGGCAGTATTCCTGTGAAGGAACCGTGCCCGGCATTGAAAACGCGGTCGATATGAATCTTCTGATGGTGAAAAAGTAAGGTTAAACGTCGGTTTCCCGCAGTTCTCTGCGTACTTCTTCGGCAGTGACGCTGCCTTTGGAAAGATTCTGAATCTGCAGGGGAACGGAAGCGTCATCCGATGCGAAGAGACAGGTGACATTGTCTTCGTAGAAGAAATCCACCACCTCATACTCACGGCGAATCCAGCCTTCCAGAACACCCGACAGTGAATACGGATAAGTGACGGAATATACCGTCACTTCTTTGTCTTCCACCTTCGGGCTCTCATTGAGCAGTGACTGTGTACAGCCGCCGTATGCCCGTGCCAGTCCGCCGGTGCCGAGCTTGATGCCGCCGAAGTAACGGACAACCGCAACGCATGTATCGGTGAGGCCCGCATGGCGGATTGCCTCAAGAATCGGAATTCCGGCAGTGCCGGCCGGCTCTCCGTTGTCGGAAGAACGCTGAATATCGCGGCCACTTAACACATAGGCTGTGCATACATGGGTGCTGTCCGGGAATTCCTTCCGGATTTCCGCAATGAAAGCACGCGCCTCTTCTTCCGTATGAACCGGACGGGCGCAGGTGATGAAGCGGGATTTGTTTATGACCGTCTCGGAACGGACGGTGCGTTTCAGTCTCATACACATCGATTGTATCAGAAATATCGCAATGACTTGCGGCGTGCGTGCAATAGCCGCCGTGTTATACTGTTCGTATGCCAAGTTATGCGATCGTCAGCCGGCCGGATGCCGTATCAGAACGACTGAAAGAACGCCTGAACCGGATTCTGTCGGATCAGGGATTTACCATTGCGGAAGATTGCCCTGAAACGGTGCTTGTCATCGGCGGCGACGGTACCTTCATTTATGCGGTGCATAAATATATTGATGTGCTGGACAGGGTGCGGTTCTTTGGAATCCATACCGGAACTCTCGGTTTTTATACGGACTACCGGGATACGGATTTTGAGGCATTCGCCGCAGACTTTGTGCATGGAAGAGTGACGGAATTCTCCTATCCGATTCTGGAAGGAAAAACCGAACACGAAACCTTCTACGGCATTAATGAAATCCGGGTCGAGAATGCGGTAAGGACCCAGGAAATGAATGTGTATCTGAACAACTCGCTGTTTGAGGTTTACCGCGGCACCGGCATGTGTGTTTCCACACAGCTCGGCTCTACGGCATACAACCGCTCGGTCGGCGGAGCGGTGATTCAGGACGGCCTGGATCTGATTCAGATGACGGAAATCGCCGGCATTCATCACAGTAAATACCGTTCGCTCAATTCCCCGTTCGTAATGGCAGGGGATACGGAAATCGCATTCACCGCAAAGAGCTTTGCGGGGGCGATGCTGGGAGCGGACAGTGAAGTCTTTCCGCTGGACAACGCCCGGCGGATCATGATCTCCGTTTCCGACAGTAAGCGGGTTCGCATGCTGAAGGGACGTAATGTATACTATTTTGACCGGCTCCAGAGCCTGTTTTAGGAAGTTGAGGCTGTTATGCGCAATTATCGTTCACTTTATGAAATGCTGCTGTTTCCCATCAGCGTGCTGTATTTCGCAACATTCCTGCTGGGGCTGGGAAATATCATAACGAATGAAACATTCTCCTACATTATTAATATTGACAATGACTTTGTTCAGCTGGCCGCGGAATGCATGAGCCGTATCGGCACCTTCCTGCTGGTACAGTTCCCGCTGATCTTCCTGATCCGTCTGTCCGCCCGCAAGGCCGGCAGCGCAACCACGATGATCTCGGCAATCTCCGGCTATGTTGCCTACCTTGTCATTACGATGTATTTCGGCAATCCGGATCTTCCGGCTTCCGCATACTCTTCGATCCTGGGTCTCTCGATGACCACTGCCGGCAGCGCCACGGTGCGCAGCGGCGTGCATTATCCGCTTCAGACCGGTATCGTTGCGACCGCTGTCGTTGCGGTCATTACCCTGACCAGCTATAACCGTTCCCGCACCCGGAGTGAATACAGTTTCTTCTCCTTCATCTCGCGGGATACGTGGTGCGTCATCCGGACCGTTGTGCTTTCGTCCATTGCGGCTGTGGTCATTACCGTCGCATGGCCGTATGTGGTCAATGCGATCATGACCGCGATCAATTATATTTCAGGAGATACCACCAATCCGGTGAACCTGATGCTGTACGGAATTCTGGAACGGGTGCTCAGCGTGCTGAACCTCGGAACCATGGTCCGTTCTCCGTTCTGGTACGGCTCCAACGGCGGAACCTGGATTTCCATGGCCGGTGCGAATATTGCCGGTGATGTAAACATCTGGACCGCACAGTATGAAGCCGCATCCCTGTCCGGCATGAGCGGCCGCTTCATCACGCCGTACTATGTCATCAACATCTTCGCAATTCCGGGTCTTCTGCTCGCATTTCAGACCCTGCAGACAGACCGGCTGGAACGCCGCCGTCTGCGGATGTTCTATATCGTGGTCGCATGCATTTCCATTCTGAGCGGATCACTGCTTCCGCTGGAGATCACATTGCTGCTGCTGTGTCCGCTGCTGTATCTCTTCCATGTTCTTTATATTGGACTGCTCTACGGCGTATTCCAGGCGATGCATATCTACCTTGGCTACAGTTATCACGGTACGGCAACCATTACGGCGATGCCGGGAACACTGCTCGAATTCCTGAGTTACCTGCAGAACACCGCAATGCGCAGCACGCTGCTTCAGGTCGCAATCGTCGGTGCCATTTCCTTCGTGGTGTACTTCCTGATGACGCGGCTTTACTTCACGCGTCTGGCGCTGGATCTCTTCCACACCGGTTATAAGGACGAAGTGGTTCAGGGAACGATTGAGGCAATCGGCGGAATTGAAAACATCAAGATGATTCATTCCGGCACCGAACGTCTGATCATCAGTCTGTATGACGCAGACAAGCTGAACGTTGAAAAACTGAGGAGTCTTGGCGCAGTGCGTGTAATGGAAACCAAGGCAGGATATGCGATCGGTTACGGCGCACGCTCCACAATGATCCGGATCGGCATTTCCGAATATCTGAAACAGTCGGTACGAAGCGTCTGATATCAGCTGAAAGCGGCCCTGAAACGGGCTGCTTTTTATCTGCGTGAATGCAGGGGATGAGACGGTCTCCAAATGGTGAAACGTTGTAAAAAGCGATAACCATAGTAAAATATGACCATAGGGGTATTTTCAGTATGACGAATCGACTTCCCGAAAAACTTACAGCGCTTCGAAAGCACTTTGGATATTCGCAGGGGGACATGGCCGAAAAACTGGTCGTGCCGGTTGCGGAATATATGAACTGGGAAAACGGCAACACGATCTGCCGGATCGACCAGCTGCTTCAGCTTGCGCATCTTTACCGCGTACCTGTCGAGGATCTTGCGGACAATACCAGAACGGTGACACTGCCGCGTCTGGATGAAGATGATGACAGTATTCAGATTTCGTTTACCGGAACGAAAACAACCGATACCCTGCAGGGCATCGTGGCTGCGCCGGCTGCGAAAGAAGAAACCGAAGACTTCGCGGACAATCTCATCGCAAAGACCGTTGTACCTTCCGAACCGGAACGGGACTTCACGAATGATACGATCGTCTTCCAGGAAACAACCGTGAATGAGATCGCGGATGATCCGGCAGAAGAAGAGGAATATGAGGAAGAGGAACCGGAAGAATATGTTCCTCCCAAACCGGCGCATAAACCCGCAAAGAAGAAATCCGGCGGTTCCGGATTTGACTTCGGAGCAGTTCTCGGAAAGCTGGATAAGCGGACGATGCTGGCGATTGCGGGCGGTATTGCAGGACTTGCCCTGATCATCGGCGCAGTCAACCTGATCCGGGGTATGGGCGGCTCCACAAAAGTGGAACTGTCCGATACAAACCGGCTTGCGCTTGGCTCCACCTATTCCATGTATATTCCGGAAGAAGGAAAGCTTGTGACTTCCGGACAGAATATTCCTTCCCTTGAGGCGGACGGACTGGTTCAGGTATCCTCCGGCTCCAATTGGGCAATGGGTCTGAAGAAAGACGGCACGGTTGTCTGTGCCGGCGCACAGAATGCATGCAAGGTTGAAGACTGGGAAGACATCGTGATGATTGCGGCAGGTGAAAACCACAGTGTCGGTCTGAAAAAGGACGGCAAGGTGGAATGCAACGGAAGCTCCGGTGCCTGCGGCGTCAGCGACTGGGAGAATGTCAAAGCGGTATATGCCGGCAATGAAATCACCATCGGCATCACCGATACCGGAGATACGCTCGTATCCGGAAACTTCTCCTCGATCGATCGTGTAAAAGCATTGACCGATGTCAGTACGATTGATATCGGCAACAACCAGATTGCCGTGGTGCATCAGGACGGCTCCGTCAGCTGCTATGCGGTCGGCTCCGGCTCCACCAGCAACACCACAACCTGGACAGGAATGAATCAGGCTGCGGTCGGCGGAAGCTTTGCGGCGGGACTCTCCGGCGGAAAGGTCAAAGTAGCAAGCACGGATGAAAGCCTGGTAAAAGCAGTGGAAGAATGGAGCGGCATCAAATATATCGCCGCACGGAATAATACACTTATTGCGGTAAACGCAAAGGGCACGGTCATCGGTGCCGGTGACAATACCATGGGTGTATACAATGCCAATGACGCAGATCCGGAGGCGACCGAAGATCCGGATGAAAAAGACGGCGAGAAGCTGAAACAGGTATCCAACGTTCAGTACACCGTTACCTCCGCAAACCTGCAGATCTCCTGGAGCAAGGTTGAAAATGCGGATTACTATACCGTAAAGATCAACACCTCTCCGGAGACTTCACTCAAGACTGAGAAAACAAACGCGTCGGTTTCCACTGACAAGCTCAAGAGCGGAAATTCCTATGTGATTTCCATTACCGCATGCTCGAAGGATGAAGAGAAATACAAGAACTCCGAGCCGCTGGTTGTGAATTACAAGTTTGAGGCAAATCTGACCAAGCTGGCGCAGCCTTCGGGAATCAGCGTTTCCCAGTCCGGCAATAAGATCAATGTCAGCTGGAACCCTGTGAACAATGCGGCGCGTTATGAAGTAACGCTCGAAGAAGTCTCGCAGAGTGTAACCGGCACCAGCATCACCTTCGATGTGGAAGGCTGGCCGTCCAAGGACTTCACAGTTTATATCACCGCTTATCCGAAGGAAGGCGATACCCGCTACACCTTCAGTGATGCAGGTATCGGAAGCGGATCCTTCAAGGTGGAAAAGAAGGATCTCAGCACACCGGAATTCAATTCCCTGGTTCCGAACCAGGACGGCACATTGTATGTTTCCTGGAATACGGTAAACAACGCAGGCGGTTATACCGTATCCTGCGGTGATCAGACGCAGAGTGTCGCGGGCACATCCGTAACGTTCTCCGGTCTGACGCCAGGAGGCGAATATACCGTACGTGTTACCGCAAACCCGTCGGATACCAACAAGTACAACGCAAGCCAGCAGGCTTCCCGGACCGTGACCATGCCGGCAGCGCCGACACCTACACCGACCCCGGCACCTACACCGACGTCAACCCCGGAACCTACACCGGATCCTGCGGCTGAAAAGTGTACGAAATCAGGCGGACAATGGGCAGACAATGCATGTACGTGTTCTCCCGGATTCAAAGTCGAGGACGGCGCGTGTGTTGTGGATTCGGGTACGGCGAATCCTGAATAGACTGAAACAAAACCGGAGTGATAACTGTATGACAATGAATGAAACAGAAATCAATACCGCTGAGAAGATCTGGTATTATGCAAAACCGGATGGCTCCAAGTTCGGACCGTATACCGATGAGGAACTGGTCAAGCTCCTTCAGAACGGCATTCTTACCAAGGATGATTACATCTGGATGACCGAATTTGAAAACTGGATGCTGATCGGGAATTCCATTTACAGCTACTATCTTGAAAAAACACTTTAATTACAGCGAAGACGCCTGAAACGGGCG
>JAFOLE010000182.1 GCA_017419465.1 Solobacterium sp.
GGATTTCCGAGAACACGGATCTTTCCCGCAGGAAAATCTTTCCCGCTGCGTTCATAGGCAAGTTCCACCGCATCCGCAAAACGCCCGAGAAATACATTTGCCTTTCCGGCAAATGAGTTCTGTTCGGAGATCATCGTCGGAATCCTGCACTTTTTCGCCGCAAGGATCAGCGGCACGGAAATATAGTTGCCAAACCCTACGCACGCATCCGGATGATAGGAACGAAGAAGCCTCTCACATTTCCCGATGGCCCCTGCCATGGAAAGCAGATAACGGATTTTACCCGAAATGGACCCGGAGGTATTCGGAATGTTCAGCGGAATAAAGCGATAGCCGGCTTCCGGAATCAGCTGACCCTCCAGACGGTCCTGACTTCCGACAAAAATCGCCTCTGTTCCCTCTTCTTTCAGACGCTGCGCAAAGGCAAGCGCCGGATATATATGTCCGCCGGTTCCCCCGGCAGCGATCATTACGAGTTTCATGACGCTATTTTAGCACACCGGCAGTTATACAGCAGGATCCATGTGTAAAGGATTGAGACGGCTATTTGTGAACCGCATGGCTTATAATAATTGCAATGAAACGTTCGATCTCTTTGATTCTGACAGCCCTGCTGTTCCTCTCCGGATGCAGTGCAGAGCCTGCGCACGGACCGATGCCTGCGGGCAGTGCACCGGTTCCCACATACAGCGACTCTGAAGAGGCATATCTCAGTGACTGCATTGACGAAAGTCTGTTCGACGGACAGGTTCTTCCTTCGGCAACTCCCGAGGGCGAACCGATCGAGTGGACGGTTCAAAGCGGTAATGCAATGATTGAGGACGGTGTGATTCACAAGACCGCAGCGGCAGCCGAATATGAATCCATTTCGCTTGAAGCAGCTACTGAATCCCATCAGGTCACTTTCCGCAGCCTGACCCTGAATGATCCGCTGGTTGCCTATGTGATTTCCTATTTCAGTTCGGACGGAACAGATGCGGAGCAATTGAAACTTGCCTACACCTATAATGGCGTTTACTGGTTCAAGGTGAATCAGGACCGCGGAATCCTGAAACCGTCATCCGGGACAAAGCGGCTGCGTGACCCTTCGCTTGTACGGAAACCGGGCGGCGGATTCGCACTCCTTGCGACCCAGGGATATGATACGGATTCGATTTATGTATATGACTCCGAAGACCTTGTTCATTATGAAAATGAACGCCTGCTCAGACTGAATGCATCGGAAGAGGGATCCATGAGCGGCTTGCAGGCGTGGGCGCCGGAAGCATTCTATGATCCTTCGCTCAGCACCTATATCATCATCTGGAGCAGTCCCAGAGACGGCGGTGTATACTACAGCGCATCCGATGATCTGACCACGAATACCTATCCGGCATTGCTGTGTGATCCCGGGTTTAAAACCATCGACCTCACCCTCACGCATACCCCATCCGGCCGGGCTGCCGTCCTGAAGGATGAACGGGAACCGATGGAAGAATACTCCCAGCTGTATCGTGCAGTCGGCCCTGCCTGGTATAACCTTACCGTTGAATCGTCCCCGCTTTATGACCGGCATCAGCTGGAAGGTCCGATGATCCTTAAAAGCAATGAGAAACCCGGCTGGTACATTTATGCGGATGATTATACCCGCAGTGAATACCGCGTCTACTATACCGATGATATCTACTCCGGTTCGCTCCGTGAGGCAGAAGACAATGATGTTCTGATCCCGCTTGAAAAGCCTTCACACAGCTATGCGCTTCCTGTGACATGGAAGGAGCTGGAACGAATCCTTGCAGTCTACCCGGACGGGCAGTAATAAACCCCTCAATCGAGGTCTGCGGCAGTGTTCAAAAAATCAGTAACCATGTTCAAATGAAAAATTTTTCAGTATTTTGATCGATGTTTCACTAAAAGACACAAAATAGACACTAATTTTGTTGAAATGGAAAATCGGCAGGAGTAATATATAGTTAAGCATTACCATTAAGGTTGCTACGAAAGGACAATAACATGAGAAGTATCGACAGTAACGCCATTTTTATGGTTGATTACGAGACCGATTCTTCTGTGGTCCGTGAGTACATGACAACCATTGATTACCAGAAATTACTCAATGACGAACGCAATGGAAGTATTAAAATCATGAACCACCTGAGGATTGGTACCGTAAAGGAGAAGGCTTGAGCCTTCTTTTTTTGTCAAAAGAATACGGTGCGTACACACCGTATTCTTTCCTTTTCTCTTATTCCCCGCTTCCGGGATATGCGTCCATACGCTTCTGATATCGCTCCAGTACTTCCGAAAGAAGCGCATCCGGTTCAATACCGGCTTCACTGATCAGTGCGATCAGAGAGAACAGGCAGTCACCTGCTTCATCACGGAACGCCTCGTTCATTTCTGCGGTATGGGAGCCGTAATCGGTGGATTCAAGAATTGCCCTTCCGAGCTGCCCTGCTTCACTGACAAAGTCAATGTAGCGGCTCTGCGGGTCGATATGAAGCCCATAGCGATCAAGGAATTCTGACACATCATTCATCATGATGTTTTCTCCTGCGGTGGGTTGCGAAAATGCCGCGGTTGTATTCCTCAAACAGGATCGGGTCTGCGATCATATACCCCTGCTCGCCTTTTTTGAGAATTCCCTTGTTCAGCAGCATTACCATGCAGCGCTTAAGGATCCGCGGGGTTGTCGAAAGATCCTTTGCACAGCGGTCCCAGTCCGGAACCCATTCCAGGTCGGTGCGCTTTGCGGCAATATACGAGCACAGCATGACTTCCATCGGATATTTCTTGAAGAAGAAGGAATTCATGGACTGGTCAATGAATGACGCATAGCCTTTTGCCAGATGAAGAATGAACGCCGGCTGTTTTAACAGCACCTCTTTATTCTGCAAAAGCGGAAGCGCAATTGCCTTTACGTCCGTTTCACATACGGCACGCACATGCGCCATATTGTCATCCCGCATCAGCAGCGTATCGTCAAATACGCCTTTGCCGACATAACGGCCAAGCGCAAGTCCGGATTTCTCTTTTGCGGGTATCAGCGTTTTGACAGAGCCGTCGAGCAGAAAAAACAGATCCTGCATCTCTTCCCCGTCCTCACAGATAAATTCGCCCGGGTTAAATGCACAGAGCTGCGGATTTACAATATCATTCAGATCAATGTCATAATCCTCCAGAACGCGGACATGTTCATCCAAGGTTTCAAGTTCTCTCATGCCTTCAATTATATCACCTGGTTGACCGGTCCACAGACATGCCTGAAGAGAAGAAACAAAAAACAGATAACTGTTTTCACGCAGTTATCTGTTCAATTTCCTGTAATACGCGCTCGATACCGGTTTTCTGAGTTCCGGACACTGTGCAGCAGGATGCGGCAGGAACCCCGAGTTCCTTCGCAATCTTCGCGACAGCCTGAATGCCGGCTCCGCGCGACAGTTTGTCCGCTTTCATGCATACCGGAATGACCGGCAGATGATTGGCTCTTGCATACTCCATCATCGTAAGATCATCCGCATTCGGAATCCGGCGGATATCCAGAACGAGAATCAATGCTTTCAGCTGATCCCGCCCCGTCATGTACGGATCAATCAGTTCACTGAACATCAGTGCGGTATCATTACCGCCCTTTGCATATCCGTATCCCGGAGAATCGCAGAATACCATCCGGTGATCAACTTCAAAGAAATTCAGAAGTCTTGTTTTACCGGGTGTTTTGCCGGTATACGCAAGTTTTTTGCGATTTACCAGCGCATTGATCAGTGTGCTTTTGCCCGCATTGGAACGGCCCGCAAACATCACTTCCGGAAGCTGGCTGTCCGGCCACTGCGACTGATTTGCGGCAGTGGCCAGAAGCGTTACCTCATGATACTGCATCAGCGCACCAGCGCTTCTTTCAGAACCTGCGACATCGTCTCAACCGGAACGAATGTCACGTGGTCTTTAACCGCCTGGGGCACCTCATCGAGATCCCGGAGGTTTGCCTTCGGCATCAGGATCTTGGTAATGCCTGCACGGTTTGCGGCAAGCGACTTTTCACGAAGGCCGCCGATCGGCAGAACGTTTCCGCGAAGTGTTACCTCACCGGTCATCGCAAGATCTGCATGTACCGGGGTTTCACTGAGTGCACTGACAAGCGCGGTTGTCATCGTCACACCGGCGGACGGTCCATCTTTAGGAACCGCACCTTCCGGGATGTGAATATGGACGTCATGCTTCTCAAAGAATTCCGGATCGATATGAAGTTCTCTTGCATGCGCCTTGACATAGTCCATGGCAATCTCTGCAGATTCCTTCATGACATCGCCGAGTTTTCCGGTCAGCGCCAGACGTCCTTTTCCTTCGAAATAGTTGACCTCGATCTGAAGTACATCACCGCCGAACGAAGTATATGCCAGACCTGTAACAACACCGATCTGATCTTTCTTTTCCTTCATTCCGTGATCAAACATCTGCTTGCCGAGCCATTCGGTAATCAGCTTGTTCGTAACGGTTACCGACTTCTTTCCGTCATTCAGAATCGCGAGAACCGTCTTGCGGCAGAGTGTACCGATCGTACGTTCCAGCTGACGGACACCTGCTTCTCTGGTGTAGTGACGGATCAGATACAGGATCTCCTTTTCCTTCAGATGGAACTGCGACGGCTTGAGACCGTTGGCCGCAAGCTGTTTCGGAATCAGGTGATCAACCGCAATCTGAACCTTATCGACTTCGGTATAGGACGGAAGTTCGATGATCTCAAGACGATCCTGAAGCGGTGCAGGAATGTTTTCAAGATAGTTGGCTGTCGCAATAAAGAGGACATTGGAGAGATCATATGCCTCTTCCAGGTAATGGTCACTGAAGAACTGGTTCTGTTCGGGATCCAGTACTTCAAGCAGCGCATCACTCGGGTCCCCCTTATAATCAGCGCCCATCTTGTCGATTTCATCAATCAGGAATACCGGATTGATTACACCGGCCTTCTTCATTCCCTGAATGATACGTCCGGGAAGCGAACCGAGATAGGTACGGCGATGGCCGCGGATCTCTGCTTCATCACGGACGCCGCCAAGCGACATCTTTACAAACTTCCGGTCGATGGAACGGGCAACGGACTTGGCAAGACTGGTCTTACCGACGCCGGGAGGACCTACGAGACAGAGGATCGGTGAGTTGAGATTTCCGGTCATCTGCTTGACAGCGAGATACTCCATAATGCGTTCCTTGACCTTTTCAAGACCGTAATGGTCTTCATCAAGAATTGCACGGACTGCTTTCAGATCCGAACTGTCCTCGGTCTTCTGCCACCAGGGAACTTTCAGAAGCCAGTCAAGGTATGTGCGTTCCACACTTGCCTCACCGCTTCCCGGCGGCAGCATTTCATATCGGCGCAGTTCTTCCAGCGCCTTTTCCTTTACGTGATCGGGATACGGATTCTTCTCGATCATTTCCCGCATCTCACTGACATCGTCGGTAAGATTGGAAACATCACCGAGTTCTTCCTTGATCGCCTTCAGTTTTTCACGCAGGTAGTATTCCTTCTGACCGTCATCAATGTGTTCTTTTACCTTGTCATTGATGGTGGACTCCAGTTTGGAAAACTGCTGCTGCTTTTCCAGTTCGGCAATGATCCGCACCATGCGGTCATTGACCGAAGTCATTTCAAGAAGCTCCTGCTTTACCGGAGTCTCAAGCGGGAAATATTGTGCGAACTGATCGGTCAGCGTCTGTGCGCTTACCCCTTTGGACAGCTGTGTAATGACATCTGAAGGGAACGCGGAAGCGATATTTGAGAACTGCTCAAATTCGCTGATGATCCGTTTGACCAGTGCGGTCTCTTCCATCTTCGGACCGATCTCATCCTCCATGACACGGATGGATGCGATCATCATATCATCACTGTCTTCCAGCTCAGCAAGCCGCGCACGTTTGACACCGGTAAAGGTAACCCGCATGAAGCCTTCCTTGCGGCGGACAATTTTGATTCGGGACAGTGTTCCTACCTGATACAGGTTTTCCTGTTTCGGATCATCGACCATGATGTCATTCTGGCAGACGACCCAGACCATGGAATTGTAGTTGGACGATGATTCATTCACCGCGTTCAGTGATTTCTCACGTCCGACTTCGATCATGACATCCTGTCCGGGGAAAACGACGATTCCGCGCGTGCAGATAACAGGAACACGATAATGCTGTGAATTGTTAATTGCCATCTGAACCCTCCTTTTTTGATCAAATTTTACAAAATAAGACGCAGGGGCGTCTTATTCTGTGGTTTCGTAATGTACTGATCAGGAGCGTACTGCGTGTTCTTTGACAAACTCACTTGCCTTCTGATTCAGGATATCCTTCTTGAGGAGATCCGAATCTACAACGTGGCGAACCTGATCGGCTTCCATGTTGTAAGCTTCCGCAAGCTTGTTGATTTCCGCATCCACATCCTCATCGCTGACTTCCATCTGCTCGTTCTTGGCGATCGCAGAGAGGATGAGACGCAGACGAACATTGCGTTCCGCTTCTTCCATATAAGTATCTCTGAGTGTCTCTTCCGTCTGGTTGATCATCTTGAGATACTGGCTCGGCTGCATACCGTACTGGGAGATCTGTGTTTCGAACTGGCGAACCATGCTCATGGCTTCATCTTCAACCATGACATGCGGCAGATCGATCTCTGCGCTTTCGCTCAGTGTCTTGAACAGTTCTTCATCCGCCTTGCGTTCTGCCTGTTCCTTACGGCCGTTTTCAAGACGTTCCTTAACAACCTTACGGAGGTCTTCAACTGTCTCCACGCCCGGAGCGTTTACATCCTTCGCAAAGTCATCATCCAGTTCCGGAAGTACCTTGCGCTTTACTTCGTTGACCTTGACCTTGAAGATAACTTCCTGGCCGGCCAGTTCTTCGGAGTGATAATCCTCCGGGAACGTCAGCTTCAGCTCTTTGTCTTCGCCGGCTTTTGCGCCGATCAGCTGCTCTTCAAAGCCCGGAATGAAGGAACCGCTGCCAAGACGCAGGTCATAGCCTTCTGCAGTTCCGCCGTCGAATGCGACGCCGTCCTTCAGTCCTTCATAATCAATGTTTACGGTGTCACCGTCTTCCGCAGCACCTTCAACCGTTTCCATATCGGCATAGGTTTCACGCATGCGGTCCAGTTCCTTGTTTACATCTTCATCGCTGATTTCAACAGCTTCTACATTGTAGGCAAGGCCCTTGTACTCACCGAGTTTGACTTCCGGCTCAACATAGAATTCGAATACGAGATCAACGCTCTCATCGCTCATGTTGCGGAAATCGAGAGACGGACGGCTTACCGGCTCCAGGTTCTGTTCCTTGAGCGCCGCAAACAGCCAGTCATTGGCATTGCTTTCGATTGCCTCGTAACGTTCCTGTTCCTTGCTGACATAACGGCGGAGAATCTTCTCCGGCGCAGAACCCTTCCGGAATCCCGGAACAGTCACATTCTTCGCAACTTTGTTGAATGCCTTTTTACATGCATTTTTCCATTCGTCTCCGCTTACGGTGACAACGAGTTCACCAAGGGAATGCTCTTTTAACGTCCATTCTGACATATGAATAACTCCTTCTGTTTATGAATAACCTGAAACAGTATATCAGTTTTTATGCATCAAGGCTACCTCATAAATATGCGAATATTACAGGCAGATTTGAATACTTTTAGCACTCATTTATCCTGTCTGCTAATGCATGATATCATGGTGGATTAGCACTGTCAACAATTAAGTGCTAAAACTGATTTTTCGTCTTTCAGGAATTGAAAAAGCTGTCAGTTCATGACAGCTTCTGCTGGGTTTCAGATTCGCTGTTTCGGAGGATTTCATCCATCCGCTCTTCCAGGCCCATGGACACCAGGACTTCCTGAATACAGGATTTTGCAAGCTCTGTCCCTTCCTGCATCTCATAGCTGAGCGGCAATGCAAGATAGCACCGCTGAACAAGAATGGAACGCGCCATTTCCGCAAGAGACGGATCCTTGGCAAGCCACAGTCCGATCAGACGAAGTGCTTCCCGGAAACCGCCGCTTCTTGCGACAGGCGTTACCGCATCCGCAAAAAAGTTATACTCCACCCCATTGCGGACAACCGTAAACTCTTCCGGGACTTCCTGTTCCGCCAGCGCATCGATCAGGAGTGATGCTGCTTCAGGCTGCGGGTCTTTGGAGAGCCAGTCACGCAGTTCTCCGGTAATGGAACGCAGATTGCGGTCACAGAGCGCAGATACTGCACGAAGCTGACTTTCCGGTTTTCCCTTCAGCCTTCGCAGAAGCGCGTCGGTGGACAGTTCCCCCTTTTCGTTCTGCCCGGAGGACTGAAAGCGCAGATCTTTCTGCAGAGCCAGGAGCTGTTCTTCAATTTCCGATGGGATATACGGCATTGAAAGTTCCCGTTTCAACAGAAACGCGGCTTCTTCCTGACTGCCCTCCGCAATCGCACATCGTATTTCATTCAGTACTTCATCGTAATAACTCATTTGTTCTCCTGAAAGAAAAGCCATCGGTTCCCCGATGGCTTGAAAGCGTCCTCGAACGGACTCGAACCGTTGACCGTCCGCTTAGAAGGCGGGAGCTCTATCCAGCTGAGCTACGAGGACAGCGCAATTACTATAACAAATCCCTATTCCGAATTCAAGGAAAGGAACGGCGAAATACACGGACATCGTCCCCTTCCAGTTCAATGATCATAAAGGAAGGATCCGAGCCGTCCCGGTTATGCCAGATACTGCCGGGATTCAGGCAGCGTACGCCGTCAACTGCCGTGTCGCAGTAGATATGCGTATGTCCGAACAGTGCGATATCGCAGTCCCTCTGTTTCGCCGCTGCCGCAAGATATTCATAAGAGCCGATGTAGACAAGCCGTGTGCCGTGCGTCATGAAAATCCGATGGGATCCGATTTCAAGAACACGGAAGTCTGGCACATCATAGAAATCGTTGTTTCCCCGAACCTGTGCGTACGGACCGTACCGCCGTACCGGTTCCCGGCTGTCACCGCAGTGCAGAAAATAATCCGCATCCGGAAACAATGACGGAAGCTGTTTGATTGGATCCATGGTTCCGTGGTTATCGGAGACACATACGATTTTGATCAGTTCTTGTTCTGCCATATCCGCATTATACGGGAAACTGTGGAAAATACGATAGAAAATAATATAATTAATTAAGGAGAAACCGCTTATGAGATTCAGTCTGTATCCTTATAATCTGTACATTCTGTACGCAGCTCTGGCTTTGACGCTGATCGTACTGATCATAACCGCTTCACATGCGCTGAAAACGCTGAAAACACTGAAGTCCCTGCCGCTGAATGAGATCAAGGCATCCCTCGAAACCGTAAAGAAGAAGAGCGCAGAATCCGGAGCTGTCGTGAAAAAGACCGCAGACGGCATCAAAACCGTGGTTCTGGTTTCGATCATTCTGAAGGCACTTGGCAGATATTCCGACAAGGACGAACCCAACGCCGTCAAACGTGTCGGCAA
>JAFOLE010000183.1 GCA_017419465.1 Solobacterium sp.
CCGTCCTCCGAGACGCGCGTTATGGTCGGTCCTCCCTCGAAACCCGAGGACGATGAACTCGTTGTGCGCAAGCTGCTTTCCGCGACCGGAAAGAAGGTCTGCTGCGGCGGTACGACATCGAATATCGTATCCCGGATTACCGGAAAGGAAATTCTTACGGACAGTCTGCTGAATATGACCGCAGATGTTCCGCCGAAAGGATTTATTGAAGGGATCGATCTGGTGACGGAGGGCGTGCTCACCCTGCAGAAGGTGGCCCGTTATCTTGACCGTGCCGCAAAGGATGCCCAGTATGAGGAAGAACTCGAACTGTCAAAGGAACAGGACGGTGCTTCGTGTCTTGTCCGGGTATTTCTTGCCTCGAGTGAGATCACATTCATGGTCGGACTCAGTGACAATCCGGCGCATTCCAATATCGACTATTCTCCGATCAGTCTGAATGCGAAGATTGCACTGATTGAGGAAGTGGCCGAGAACCTTCGGACAATCGGCCGCATCGTCCGGGTGGAGATGTACTGATGAACCAGCAGATTGACCCATCCACACTGCATTGGCTGCGTCAGCCGTCGATGTATATGTTCGACCACGGAAAGCTTGTGCTTGAAACAGAGCCGTATACGAGTTTTCATTCGCTCTCGTTTGACAGCACGAATGCATTCGGAATGCTGCTGGATCCGATGACAAGCTTCTGCTTTACGGCACGGATGGATTATCTGTTCCGCGGAAGCGAAGATGAATGCGGACTCCTGCTCAAGCGAAACAACACGACCTGGGCAAAGTCCGGCGTGGAATGCCGGGCGGATGCCCTGGATCTTGCATGTACGGTTTAGTCCGACGGCTACGGCGACCGCAGCTGCCGGGAAATTGGCAGCGGGATCCGCTGGATGTATCTGCGGGTGCTGTACTGGAGCGGCAATGCACGCTTTCAGTTCAGTTTTAACGGCACAAGGTATTCCGATATGAGATGGCTTCGCTTCGCCCCCGGAGAAGAGCCGGTAATTGCCGGCATCTATGCGTGCAGCGGGGGAGATTCCTATTTTGACTGCACGTTCTCAGAACTACAGCTGAGAGAGCTTTAGAAAAGAGGTAACAGGTATCTATGGGTGCTGCAGAACGACTGATTCGTTATTGCAAGATCAATACACAGTCCGATCCGGATTCCGGGACACATCCGTCTGCGGAACGGGAATTCGACCTTGCCAGGCTCCTGGTTCAGGAGCTGAAGGAACTCGGACTGACGGATGTTTTACTGGATGAACATGGTTATGTCTATGCGCATCTGCCGTCAAATCTTGACCGGCCGGTTAAGACAGTCGGCTTCATCGCACACATGGATACCGCGCCGGACTATTCCGGCGAGGGTGTAAATCCGCGGGTGATTGAACACTATGACGGCGGTGACATCGTTCTGAACGGACAGCGGACAACCCAGGTTCGAGACTTTCCGCATATGAAGGAACTGAAGGGAAAGACACTGATCGTGACAGACGGAACGACGCTGCTTGGCGCGGACGATAAAGCCGGCATTACGTGCATCATGGAGGCACTGGCTTATTATCAGGCCCATCCGGAAGTGAAGCATGGTCCGATCGCAGCTGCATTCACGCCGGATGAAGAAATCGGCGAAGGTGCGATGTTCTTTGATGTCGCAAAGATGAATGCTGATTTTGCCTATACGATGGATGGTGACACGGTTGCGGTCATGTCGGACGAAACCTTCAATGCGGCATCTGCCGAGGTGCAGGTGCAGGGCTTCTCCATTCATCCCGGTGAAGCCAAAAACAAACTGAAGAATGCAGCGCGGATCGCGGCGGAGTATATCTCGCTTCTGCCGGCGGAACAGACCCCGGAACATACGGAAGGCCGGGAAGGGTTTATTCATCTGACTGGCATGAAAGGCGCAACGGAACAGGCTTTTCTCTCGTTCATCCTGCGTGATCATGACCGCGCAAAGCTTGCGGAAAAGAAGAAACTGATGGAAAGCGCTGCGGAATATCTCAACCGGAAATACGGCGAAGGAACCGTTGCGGTTAAGGTAAGCGACAGTTACCGCAATATGAAGGAAGTGCTTGCGGATTGTCCGGAAGTTTCGGAAATCGCGCTGCATGCGATCCGTGATATCGGCTATGAACCGCAGGTGGTTCCGGTACGCGGCGGTACGGACGGATCCAATATTTCCTTTATGGGACTGCCGTGCCCGAATCTTGGGGCCGGCGGAGGCAATTTCCACGGACCGTATGAATACTGTGTTGTGGAAGAACTGGAAGACGCGGTAAAGCTGATCCTTCGGATCGCTGCGCTGACTGCGGAGGAGTAAGCTATGATCTATACCTGTACAATGAACCCGTCCCTTGACTGCTATATGGAGGCGGATCAGCCGCTGAAGCGCGGCACACGCAACCGCAGTCTCTTGGAATACTACGAGGCGGGCGGAAAGGGAATCAATGTTTCCATCGTTCTGAACAACCTGCAGGTTCCCAGCCATGCCTGCGGATTTCTCGGTGGATTCACCAAGGATTTCTATATAACCCTGCTTGAAAAGTATTCCTATATCCAGCCGAACTTCACCTATACCAAAGGACATACGCGTATTAATGTGAAGTATCGTGACGGTAAGTGCGAGACCGAGCTGAACGCGGCGGGACCTTACATTACCGCCGAAGATATGGAACATCTCATGACCAAGACGAACCGGCTGGACGAGGAAGATTTCTTTGTGTTGGCCGGAAACTGTCCGCGGCATCTGGATGAATCCGTGCTGATCATGCTGGAACGGCTGATGGATGACGGTGTCAGAGTCTGTCTGAATACGGACTGGGAGATTGCCGGACGGGCGATTCCGATGGGCGCGTTCCTGGTAAAGACCAATATTCCGTACCTGGAGGAATGCTGCGGGACAACATTTGCGGACGAGAAATCACTGTTCGCCAAGCTGAAGGAACTGCAGGAACAGGGTGTGAAAAACATTATCTGTACGGATGCGGCCGGTGAGCATGCTTACATGGCCTGCAGCGAAGGGGTATACGAATGCGATATCCTGCATGATAAGGAAGCAGTCAGTATGATCGGAACCGGTGATGCACTGGTTGCCGGATTCATCATGAATTCGCTTCGTTCAACCGATCCGGTGGATGCGTTCCGATTCGGTTGCTGCTGCAGTGAGGCTACCGCATTTACCAAGGGATTCGGTACCCGTGAGAAGATCATGGAACTGTATGAGAAGTGCGAGGTCACAAAGGCAGAGTGAAGGTCTGCGGCTTGCGTACCAATCTGCATGAGAGTATGATAACTGCCATGGAACAGAAATTGATTAAGATCGGCGCAGCTGCGGCTGTGCTGTTAACTGCCGGATGCACTGCTCCGGCAACAGAACCTGACGCAACCCCCGAGGCAGCGGAACCGTCTGCCGTAACGGCAGATCCGGCAAGTGTAACGATCACGAATCCGGTGGAACTCAGTGTTCTGGAAGATCCCGCGGATCTCAGCGGCTATCAGTGGCTGTATGATGATTCACCGGCATTTTCTCTGATTACGCTTCAGGAAAGCATCCGGCTGTTCAGTGAGAAGGGATCCGGAATTCTGGTTTACAGTTCCGATACCTGCCCCTGGTGCAACCGTGCCATTCCGGTGCTGAATGATGTGCTGAAGGAATACGGACTCAAGGCATACTACGTGGATACAAATATGCCGATCGCCCCGGATGCGGCAGAGTCCAAACGGCTCTATGATGAGCTCTGCAGCTATATCGACTCCATCTTTGAACTGGATGAGGACGGACAGCCGACCTTCCAGATTCCGGAAGTGATTGCCGTAAAGAACGGTGAGATCGTCGGACATCACCTGTCGCTTGTGGACAGCTTTGTGATGGCAGACAGCGAGAGCCAGATGACAGACGGTGAAATCGAGGAACTGAAATCGATTTACCGGGAAATGATTATTGCGGCAGCGGACTGAATAACAGAATCAGGCGGAGAAATCCGCCTTTTTTGCGCTTACGGATTCACAGGGGTATACAATATAAGTATGGAGTTTCTGTCACGCTGGTTTCAGCGAAAGGAGCGGATCCAGGGACCGGTTGTCGACCTGGTGGAAGAACAGATCATTGAACCGGATGCGGATAATCAGTATGTTCCGTCGTATATGTACGGCATTTATCTGCACCATTCCTTTCTGCGTGTCGGAAACTGTGATCTGCGGGCAGGTGAGAATGACGAACTGTATTATGCCGGCAATATCGGCTACCGGATCAATCCGCATCACCGCGGGCATCACTATGCCTATGAAGCCTGCCGTCTTCTGCTTGGCATCGCAAAAGATCTGGGAATGCATCGGCTGATCATCACCTGTTCCCCGGACAATGACGCAAGCCGCAAGACGATTGAAAAACTGGGCGGCGTTCTGATCGAAACGACCGATGTTCCGCCGCGTCACTGGCTGTACCAGCGCGGGGAAACCGTAAAGAACATCTACTATATTCTTCAGTGAGGCAGCGCAGGCTGCCTTTTCCTTATCCGGCAGAGGTGTGCGGATAACGGTTTTTAAGCCGATGCGTTATATAATATATACATGCGTCGGTTGAAAAAGATCGTTGCGAGCCGCATGCCGCTGATCGCGGTTCTGGTGGTGCTTCAGATCGCGTTTCTGATTCTTGGCATCTATCGTGCTACGCTTTATTACAGTCTGACCTGGCTGACCAGTCTTATGGCCATCATCCTTGCGATTTATGTGATTAACAAGGATGAAGACAATTCGTATAAGATCGGCTGGTGTTTTTTAATACTCGCATTTCCGCTGGTCGGAAGTGTGCTGTTTCTCTTATGTTTTGGGCGGAAAATGCCGAAGCGCCTTGCCAACGGAACGATTGAAGCGGATGCGCGCATGCGCGGACTGCTGAAACAGGATCCTTCCATCAAGGAACAGCTGGAGAAGGACCATCCGCATATTAACAAGATTTTTTCGCAGGGACTGCGGCTGTCCGGATTCCCGATCTACCGGAATACTGCGGTGACCTATTTCAACAGCGGAGAGGAGTTCTTTCCGGTATTTCTTGAAGAACTGAAAAAGGCAAAGCAGTTTATCTTCCTGGAATACTACATCATCGGAACCGGGTATCTCTGGGATCAGACGCTTGAGATCCTGAAACAGAAGGTTGCGGAAGGCGTGGAAGTGAAGATCATCTATGATGACTTCGGCTGTACGCTGTCACTGCCGCGCCGTTATGACCGGTATCTGAATTCCCTCGGTATTGAAGCCTATCGTTTTAACCGGATGCGTGCGGCGCTGCTTATTACGATGAATAACCGGGACCACCGGAAGATCTGTGTGATTGACAATGAGACCGCATTTACCGGCGGGCTCAATCTTTCAGATGAGTATATAAACAAAGTGAATCTGTACGGTTACTGGCGGGATTCTGCCGTCATGATCAAAGGGGAAGCTGTACGTACGATGACGATCATGTTTCTCGGCATGTATTCCTATCTGAAGAAAGATGAATCGGAAATTGATTACAGCCGTTATCTTCCGTACCATACCTGTGAAGGGAAACCGGATACCTATTATCAGCCGTTCAGTGATACACCGACGGATGATGCGGATACCGGTCTTTCCGTTCATGCCAATCTTGTGAATTATGCAAAGAAATATATTTATATAGATACACCGTATCTCGTTCTGAATAATGATATGATGTCTGCGTTATGCCGGGCATCGCTGAGCGGTGTTGATGTACGGATTCTTGTGCCGATGATTCCGGACAAGAAGACGGTTTATCAGATCACAAAGTCCAACTTTGCCAAGCTGATCCATTCCGGCGTACGTATCTATCGCTATACCCCCGGGTTCAATCACCGGAAGAATATTGTCTGCGATGATGAGGTATGCCTTGTCGGATCGCTCAATACGGACTACCGGAGTTACTACATGCAGTTTGAGGACGGCATCCTGATGCGGGATACCGGACTTGCGAAGACCCTGCGGGAAGCGTTTGAACAGGGACTGCGGGAATCAAAGGAAGTAACGGAAGAAGAATGCGGAAATGTGAATCTGTTCGTACGGATGTTCCGCGGGGTTCTCAATCTGCTTGCGCCGCTGTTCTGAAGACGGAAACACGAAATGAAACGAACGAAACGAAGAAGATTAAAACTGCGGATATTTATCCTGATGTGTTCCTTCATGGCGGCAGCGATCGCGCTGACGATTTTTCTGCTGCTTACACCGGGAAAGAAGCCGCAGGGGACCGATAACACGGCGGCGGATCCTGCAGTGCAGGCGGAGCCGGAAACATTCACTTCTGATTACTGGGTGAACAATGCGGAGTTCACCTCCGCAGGCGATGTGCCGGTGATCCACAGCTATGTGCCGTGGGGAAGCCCAAGGCGGCCGGGAGAGGTCCGGGAGATCCGTTACCTCACGATTCACGAGACCGATAACCGCAGTTCCGGCGCAGATTCAGAGGCACATAACTCGCTGCTTCTCAACGACACGACAAACAGCACCGGCTGGCACTATACCGTTGATGATCATGTGATTTACCATAACCTGCCGGACAATGAGATCGGCTGGAACGCAGGTGACAACCGGACAAAGCACGGCGGCAACATCAACGGCATCGGTATTGAGATGTGCGTGAATCTGACGAATGACTATGAACAGACTGTCCGGAACACGGCTGCGCTTGCCGCAAAACTTCTGGTCACCTATGATCTTGGGGTGGAAGACGTGCGTCTTCACCAGGATTTTATGGATAAGGTATGTCCGCACCGTCTGATTTCCGAAGGACGTGTGGAACAGTTTTATCAGATGATCCGTGATGATTACACGGAACTTCTCAGACAACAGGTAAAAGATACGATCAAGCGAGGTACACAACATGAGTGAGAAAACAGGTCTTGTGCTGGAAGGCGGCGGCGTACGCGGTGCGTTTACCGCAGGCGCATGCAAATGGCTGGTTGATAACGGAATCCGGTTTGACTACAGTGTCGGCATTTCAAGCGGCGCGGTTTATCAGACGTGCTATGAGCTCGGTGATACGGAAACGATGGAGAAAATCTGCTGCAACTATGCATGCACAAAGGATGCCGTCGGTATTCAGGCACTGCTTCATGAAGGCTATTATGTAGCTTATAAAAAGCTGTTCCGGGAAGATCTGCTTGGGAAGGAACATTTTTCCGTCCGGAAGCTCCGGGAGGAAAACCGCAATATGGAGATCGGCTGTTATGACCTTGAACAGGGGAAGACCATCTTCTTCAATTCGTCCGATCTCGATGATGAAATGGAGCTTCTCCGCGCATCCTGTTCGCTTCCGATTGCGGCACCGATCGTTGATTTCAAGGGACACCGTCTGCTTGACGGCGGCATTACAAAGATGATTCCCATCGAGCGCGCGGTGGAACAGGGCTGCACGAAGACAGTCATTATTACGACAAAGCCGAAGGATTACGTGCGCAAACCGGCTTCACTGTTTGTAAAGATCCTCATGCGTATTGTATATCCGCAGTATCCTGCAGTTCTGCGGGACTATAAGGTCCGCCATCTGAATTACTACAAGCAGATCGGTCTGATCAATCAGCTGGTGGAGGAAAAGAAGGCGGTCATGATCTATCCGTCCAGAACGATCAAGGTCAGCCGCTGGAAAGGCGACCCGGAAAAGTGCCGGGAACTCTTTGAACTCGGCTATCAGGATATGGAAGCCCGCAGAGATGAGATCATGCGCATCGTCGGAACTTCACCGGCATCCCAGGTGATCCTTCCGAAGGAGAAAGTGAAGGCGGAAGTATGATCCGGCTGATCGCTAGTGACCTTGACGGCACGATTATCAATGAACATAACGCATGTGATCCTTCCGTTGCGGAGGCGATTGCGCATTACCGCAGCTGCGGCGTCCGCTTTGCGGTATGCAGCGGAAGACCGATTGACTCCCTGACACCGCTTCTGAAGGGCTGGGGTCTTGCGGACCAGGCGGATTATATTATTGGATCCAACGGCGGCGAAGTACTGGAAACCGCAACCGGAAAACGGCAGAGTGCCTATAAGCTTGAGCCGGAGGTACTGCGTGACATCATCGATATTTATGAACCGATGGGCCTGGTTTCCACACTGTATGACGGTACGACGCTTTATGTGTCCCGCAGAACACCGGGAACGGATATTGTTGCCGCAAGAATCGGCGTGAAGTGCATTGAGGCAGATGTGCGGAAAATGACCGTGAATCCGGAGCTGAAGGTCATGTTTGTGGTGGAACCGTCACGGATGGAAGAGGCGGAGCGTTATGCGGCAGAACATCCGGATCCGCGTTTCAATGCATTCCGTACTGCAGTGGATCTGCTGGAATTCTCGCATCCGCTGCTCGCAAAGGATGTCGGCATCCGGATCATCGGTGCGATGATGCATGTCACGGAAGACGAGATCATGGCGTTCGGCGATACGACAAACGATATCGCAATGCTGGAGTATGTAAAATACGGCGTTGCCATGGAAAACGGAACAGATGACGCAAAGCAGGCCGCATGGGGAAGTGCGCCTTCGGTCAACGAACAGGGGTTTGCCCGCTTTCTGAATGCACATCTGACAGACAATCTTGAGGTAATTGAGTGAAAACTGCGCATTGTCACATGAAGGCAATGCGCTTTGTTTTGATATAATCGTACAAACGGAGGTGCTATGGAACCATTCGGTACATTTTATCTCGATAAGGAAAAAGATATCATTGTGGATCTTTCACTGGAAAACGGAGAACTGTTTTATGTGTTGCGGACGCCGAATCATACAACCGGAAATCTGATTCGGAATCTCGCAAAACTGTGTGATCTTCGTCTTTCCAAGGATGATCAGGATCTGCTTGTGATCCGCGGCACGGTGCCGAGTTATTTTGATACGTACAACCGGCTGATCTACATTTTCCGGCTGGGCAATACAAAAGTTGCGAACATTTATCCGGACGGAAGAATCGAGATGAAGGCTGCCATTCCTTCGGTCTCCAAGACGCTGATGTCACAGACCAAGCATTATACGCTGGATATCGCGCGCACCATTGTAAAAACCTATATCCGTACGGAAGTGAAGTTTCACTCCGATCTGCATACGCATATGAATGCCAATCTTTCACCGGATATCCTGATTGCGCTCGGCATCATGCATCAGATTCGTTACCCGTTGTATTACATTAAAAAACTGAATCTGCGCCTGACTACAGAACAGATGCAGTACCTGGTGATGCAGCGCAGGGAAACGGAGAAGCAGTTTCAGAACAGTACGCTTACGGGAAAATATCTCAACCGCAGAATCGACGATAACACCTCGATCAATTTTGCCCGACTGATCCTCGAGAATCCGGAAGACAGCGCATTTAACATTGCCCGCATCCGCACGTCGCTTGCGGTGCTGAAAGACGGCCAGGCAGTGTTTTCAAATCTTGAGAAAGTATACCTGTACCGCTATGTATTCACGAAAGGTGTCGCTTCCGATACGCCGTATCCGATCACTTCGTTTGAGGGGGTCGGGGACCCGGATGTTGTTTCCGTGCTGAAAACTATTCAGAAAGACCGGACGCATAAAACCTATCAGAACAACACGCTGTTTCAGGACAAGCTGCTGTGGATCGCGCGCAGCTATGCCGCACGCGGAATCACCTATGCGGAAATATCCGACACCTCACTTGTCAAACCGGACATGGCCCCGAAGGTTCTTGCGGAAATCCATGCGGTCATGCCTGCCGTCACCAGAGAAACCGGCGTGACGCTTCGTTTCCTTGCGGCAGTACGCCGGATCCCGCTGACGATCGTCAGGGACTCTGTGACCGCAGCGGACTACCTGAAGGAGAATCTTCGCGTACTGCATGCGGTGGCGGATGATCCGTATGTCGCCGGATGTGACATTGTCGGTGAAGAAATCAATGATATCCGGGAACTGGCACCGTTTATCCGGGAAGTGACGAGCCTTGCCCAGCGTGTGCCTTCCTTTGTGATCCGCATTCACGCGGGTGAAAATGACAGTCTGCGGGACAATGTCGCAAACTCGATTGCCTGTGTGAAAAATGCGCTGCATCCGGGACAGGAGATGCCGCAGGTACGCATCGGTCACGGTCTGTACACCGCGAATCTTTCCGGCAGAAAGGGAAAGAAACTGTTAAAGGATATTCTGGACAATCATGTCATTCTGGAATTTCAGATCACGTCCAATGTGCGTCTGAACAATCTCAATACACTGAAAAAGCATCCGCTGAAGGAATACCTTGCG
>JAFOLE010000184.1 GCA_017419465.1 Solobacterium sp.
GCAAATACATTGAATACCATCCGACGGAAAAACTGGCTGATCTCTGTATTAGAGAGACGCAGCTGCCGCATCACCTCAGCGGCTTGCTCATAGCTGTATGCACCGGGCAGATTGAAGTCAAAATGTGCCATTCCTCCCAGGGACTGCATGTGGAACTTAGCGCCTGTTGCAGGATCACGATCAAAGCGGCGTGTCATAAAATGACAGCGTCCGCCTTCTTCCAAAATCCGGCTTTCGCTCATAACAATTCCGGCATCTTGTGCCATCAGATAGTAAGCATATTCGATCCGTGTGTACTGCGGTGCGTCCTCTCCTTCTTTATCGCCGTTTCCGCTGACCCCGTCAAATTTGATCAGCCAGTATTCATACCCTTTTCCGGCATCAATTTGTCCGGAACGGATATCCCCGGTCTTTTCATTCCAGGCAATGACGGCTTTTGCTCTTGCGCCGCCGGCCGAAGTTCCAACCCGGATTATTTCCTGCATGGTATTTTCGCCGATGACAAAATGCATATCCTCACGGGATCGAAGAATATCGGAAGCCAGTTTTACGAGCCGGTCAATCTGGATGGAATCCGTTTCTGCAGCTTCCGGGCCTCTTGCAGGCACATATTCCAGCGCGCCCATACCGCGGTTCCCGGTATAACACAGTCTCTCCACCGGATCGAATGATGAAGGGCTTCTTCCCTGGCTTCTCAGCCATGCATCAATTACTGCGTTTCCGAACTTGTCCGGCAGACTGTCAGCGAGAAGTCCGGGTAAGCCGTGAAAACTCCGCCGCGCGAGTTCCGGAAATGTATATACACGCCTTGACAGCGGCATTGCAATCGGAGCTACTTCAATTCCGGAAGTGGCAAAAACAGGATCATATTCAAATGATCCGAGTCCGGTTTCACTGTCAAATACAACTGTACCTATTTTAGTTCCCCACAGGAAGACCTGCGCTGCCGTCATTCTTCATCTCCCCATTTCCATCCTGATTGTCCTTGTACAGTTGCTTTAGCACTGCTTCGCACTCGTTCCCGCCGTTTCCCAAGTGCAGCAATGTCTGCCGGCCGCGGCCCTTGTTCGGGAATCATGACTTCCAGACTCTGAAGCAGCCCCAGAGCACGAAGCACATCGATGAGCGAAGAGAAGGACACATCCTTGCCCGTTTCGATGTTACTGATCGTTCGCTGAGAGAGATTGGTCAATTCAGCCAATTCCTTCTGTGTGGCGGGCATGGCAATCCGGGCAGCCTTGATCCGGCTTCCGATTTCGGATAAAACTTCATTCGTTGAAGAATAAAATGTGATTTTCACAAACCACCTCCAATACGTAAAGTACAGCGTGAAAGTACAATTGCTGTACTTTCAGCGTATTTTCAGTATAAAGGATAGGGGTGGATTTGTAAAATAAAAGATGTTGCGTTTTATTGCCTGATTATGGTGATAATATGCATTCTATTGCATTTTATCCTCTGGTAAGTTGTGCCTTGCCGAAGAGGGAGAATCCCTTACTCCCCTACAATCTCTCTGATCTCTTCCGCATGCTTCTGCTGTGAGCCCATGCGGGCATAGGCGTCGTCCATGGCCTGCTGCCAGGCGGCAGAATTGTTGGTGCTGCCGGCTGATTGCGCGCTGCCGGATGATCCAATGGTGCCGCTTCCGGAATATCCGGCACTCTCAGCGACTTCCGCAGCGTGCTGAAGAACAGCGGCTCTGTAATAGTCAGCGACAGCCTGGCATTCGGCGACATCTTCACTCACGACTGTTCCGGCGGCGCGGTCGCGGGCAGTGTGCTCAACAGTACGGAAGTAGCTTCCGCGCTCGACACTCCAGATGTATTCGGATTCGCGCGGTGTTGACATATTGCGCTTCGAATAATCACTCATCGTGCTCAGTCCGCCCCCGATTACAATCAGTGAAA
>JAFOLE010000185.1 GCA_017419465.1 Solobacterium sp.
ACCGTTTAAGCAGAGACCGGATTCTTTACGGGGATGCGGAGCGGGAATGCACCGGAATTGTGACGACCTGCTGGGCAAATATGGATGTGATCCGGGAAGCAGGTCGGCGCGGCGCAAACCTGATCATCTGTCATGAGGCACTGTTCTGGAATCATGGCGATCATACGGAATGGCTGCGGATCCAGAGAAACCGTACCTTTTCCGCAAAGACCGCACTTCTCGATCAGTACGGCATTACCGTCTGGCGTGACCATGATTACATTCACTCCGGAATTCCGTTGGACGACGGAAGCTATGCGGACGGCATCTTCCTTGGGCTTGCGGATGCGCTTGGCTGGACCGGATATATCGACTGGGACAGTTCCGCACTGCTGGAAGCTGCGCATGGCTGGGATGGTTTTGCGGCGGAAGGTAAGAGGGCACCGCTTGCCTATGTGATTCCGCCGATGAAGGCTTCGGATGTGGCGGAACATCTTACCGCATGTCTGAATCTCAACGGCGCAAAGATCATCGGCGATCCGGACCGCATTGTTTCAAGGGTCAGTGTTCCGTTTCATATCTTCGGGGATGCCAATCCGATGATCACCATGGCGGATGAAGGAAAGACTGACTGTTTTCTCAGTATGGAGCTGATTGACTACACACTGACGGAATATGTAAGAGACTCCGCCATGACAGGTACCGGACCGGTCATTATCGGCATCGGACACTTCAATCTGGAAGAACCGGGCATGCGGTATATGGTGAACTGGCTTCCAAAGGCAATCGGAGATGCCATCCCGTGTTCCTTTGTGCAGTCCGGTGATAATTACAGCTACATTCTGCGGAAAGCAGAATGAGTTAATGATGTACAATATGCCTATGCAAAGAAACAGAACAGCGGTGCTTCTGACCGCATTGATGATAGTTACTGCAGGATGCACAACGGCGCCTGCGCCTTCTACAGAACCTGCCGTCCCGGAGAATGAACCGGTCCAGACGGAAGACGCATCGGTAAGTGACGCATATGCGTCCTACCATGCACTGATGGAAAAGGCCGGCGTGGAAGGAAACTATACCGCCGGCGTACAGCGTACCTATGAGATGCGCTATGAGGACGGTTCGCTTGGCACCTATGATTTGGATGGAGTCATTGCGGAGGATGATGACTGTATTCATCTTACCCAGCACATCTATTCCGACGGAATCCAGGCAGACATTGAGGGCTGGTATGACGGCAGCCGGCTGTATATGACCTACAACACGGTCGACTACTATGAAGACATGGACCGCAATGCGGTGCGTGATGTGATGCTGGTGAAGCTGGACCCGTATGAACCGAAGGAAAGTGATCTTGCGTCGGTGAAATCGAAGACGCAGGGAACGGATACGGTATACACCCTGAACCTGAAGCCGGAGAAGGCGAAGGCATTGTTCAGCGGACGGTATGATATCTACGGCCTGAACGCGTACGAGAACTATGATGTGCAGTCCGGTATCATCACCCAGACATTTGATGAATCCGGGCGGCTTACCGGCGAGGAAACGGCATTTCAGTGCTCCGTGACATCCAACGGCAGTCCGGTAGAGATCAGTGCCATGACAAATCTTGGCTATCTGAATATCGGAGAAACGGATGTTTCGATCACGCCCGAACAGAAACAGGCCTTTGCGGCCTTTGTGAATTATCAGGACATCGATACGGATGCGATCAGCGATGCGGATATCACAAGCGACGATCCGGAGGATACCGCCGAGGCAACCTTCCGGAAACGGCTTGTAAACCGTCTGGGCTATCAGCTTCAGGAGGACGGAACGTATCTTGCGGAGTTCAATGAGACCGAGTCGTATCGCGTGGACTTCGAACACAGTCTGTTCACCTACTCCAACCGGACCAGTCATTATGTCTATAACTGGAAAGGGGACCAGGGAGGCTTCGAGGACAGCTGCTCAATCGATTTCCGCAAGGGAACGCGTACGTCTTCCTGTGAAGACAGTACGGCAGAGCAGATCGAAGCGGTACGGAAATACTTTGCGATGGAACTGTACTACTGCGGACTTTCACTGGATGATCTTGCCGGTGAAGCCAGTCAGAGCACAGCTTCCTGAAACGCCATACAGAGACACTACGGAGGAACTATGAGAGCAGTCATTTCAGTCGTCGGCAAGGACCGGCCGGGCATTCTCGCATTTACCGCAAATGAATGCGCAAACCGGAATATCAACATCGAAGACGTTACCCAGAAGGTTCTGGAGGACATCTTCACCATGATCATGATCGTGACCATCCCGGAGGATCCGGAAGAATACCATTCCTTTGTGACGGATCTTGAGTCACTCGGTGAGGCACAGGGACTGAAGATTCATGTCATGCATGAAGATATCTTCAATGCCATGCATCGGATCTGAGTCGGGAGAAGCGCATGAGAAGCGATTATATTCTTGAGACTGTACGGATGATCGAGGAGGAATGCCTGGATATCCGTACCATCACCATGGGCATTTCCCTGCTCGACTGCTGTGACAGTGATATCGATGTGGCCTGCGAAAAGATCTACCGGAAGATCACAACCGCCGCAAAGGATCTTGTGCAGACCGCAAAGGATATCTCCATGGAGTACGGCATTCCGATCATCAACGAGCGTATTTCCGTAACTCCGATTTCCCTGCTCGTAAGCGTCAGCGGGGGAGATCCCGTAAAATATGCAAAGACTTTGGATAAGGCAGCCAAGGATGTCGGTGTCAATTTCATCGGCGGCTATTCCGCACTTGTCCAGAAGGGCATGACAGCGGGCGACGAAGCGCTGATCCGCTCGATTCCCGAAGCACTTGCCTGCACGGATATCGTGTGTTCGAGCGTGAACGTCGGTTCGACAAAAGCCGGCATTAACATGGATGCGGTTCAGCTGATGGGCAAGGTGGTGCGTGAATGTGCAGAGCTGACTAAAGACAACAACTGTTTCGGTGCGTCCAAGCTGGTCGTCTTCTGCAATGCCGTCGAAGACAACCCGTTCATGGCCGGCGCATTCCACGGCATTACGGAACCGGATATCGTCATTCATGTCGGTGTCTCCGGCCCGGGTGTTGTCCGCGAAGCGGTAAAGGAAGCCGGACCGGACAAGACGATGAATGAGATTGCGGAAGTGATCAAAAAGACCGCATTCAAGATTACCCGGATGGGTCAGCTCGTCGGTTCGATTGCGGCGGAGCGTCTGGGCGTGCCGTTTGGTATTGTGGATCTTTCGCTTGCGCCGACACCGGCCGTCGGTGACTCGGTCGCAAGAATCCTGGAAGAGATCGGTCTTGAAACCTGCGGCGGTCCGGGAACCACCGCATGCCTTGCGATGTTAAACGATGCGGTAAAGAAGGGCGGCGTCATGGCAAGCTCTTCGGTCGGCGGACTGTCCGGTGCCTTCATTCCGGTATCGGAAGATGCCGGTATGATTGAAGCCGCAGAAAAGGGTGTGCTCTCCATTGAAAAACTGGAGGCGATGACTGCGGTATGTTCGGTCGGTCTTGATATGATCATCATCCCGGGCGATACCACGGCAGAAACCATTTCCGCCCTGATCGCGGATGAAGCCGCAATCGGTATGATCAACAACAAAACCACGGCCTGCCGTCTGATTCCGGCAATCGGAAAGGAAGAAGGTGATACGCTGAACTTCGGCGGCCTGCTTGGATACGGACCGGTTATGCCGCTGCGGTCGGTAAGTCCGGACGTCATGGTGAAGCGAGGCGGACGGATTCCGTCTCCGATTCACAGCCTGAAAAACTGAATTCTGACAATGACCCGGACTTGATATGTACCCCCAAAGCTGGACAAACCAGTAAGGGGGTATTTTCGTATGAAATATGACTGGAAATTCAAATTGAAATGCGTGGAAGACTACAAGCAAGGAAAGTGGACAGAGAAACCGGAATGG
>JAFOLE010000186.1 GCA_017419465.1 Solobacterium sp.
GCGCTAAGCGTCTGGCTAATAAAGTCAAAACGAAACGGTCAAAATCGATGAATCAGAAAGCGAAAAGTTCCTACAAATACAGAAAGAAAAGGGGCTTATAAACTTCCGGACTTAACCGGAGGTTTTTTTACAGCCCCTTTTCATTATCCGGACCTTTCACGCAGTCCGGGCAGCAGGGAATGTTCACTTCGTCCGATAGTATCGGATGTTTTTGCCATTGCCTTCCCGAATCAGTTCGCCGGATTCAACCAGTTTCCGCAGTGCACCTTCAACAGAACTCAGACTTAATGAAGGGCAAAGTTCTAAAATATCCTGCTTGGAAAAACGGCCGACTTTGTTCTGCGAAGCCAGTCTTACGGCATCCAGAGCAGACCGCTTTGTCTCTATCAGCGCGAATCGGTCTTCAAAATCCCGATACGCCGCAAGGATTGTTCTGAGAAGATACTTGATAAACGGAACCGGGACCTCCTTACCTTCATGCCATCCAATCTGAGATGCCCGCAAGGCTTCATAATACAGATCCTTATTCTTTGCGATCTTTGCCTCAAGAGAAATGTACTTACCCACATAATACCCGTTTCTGTACAGTAACAATGTTGTAAGCAGTCGGCTCATGCGGCCGTTTCCGTCATTAAACGGATGAATACATAAAAAATCATGAATAAATACCGGGATGGCAATCAGAGGTTCCAGCTCCATATTTCCGATCACCCGGTTGTACTCTTCGCAGATTCTGTCCAATGCACCCGGTGTTTCATATGGAGCAGGAGGTGTAAACAATATCTCCATATGACCATCCGGATAAGCTGCACTGATATAGTCCTGCACATTTTTCGTATGACCGGCAACTGGATTATTACTGTGAGAATAGAGAATCCTGTGGAGCTGAAGAATATAATTCCTGGTAATCGGGATTGCGTCAAAGTTTTCATGAATGACAGACAGTACATCTCTGTATCCTGCGATTTCCTGTTCACTGCGGTTTCTCGGTGCAGTCTTCTCCTCGACAAGCTGACGAATCCGGGTATTTGTTGTAACGATTCCTTCAATCTCATTGGACGCTTCGGTACTCTGCACTTTTGCAATTTCCACCAGCTTTCTGAGTTCTTCCGGCTTCTGTTTTAAATACAATTCCTGCTTTCCTGCTTCTCTGTAAACGGCCGCAACCAGCCCTAGCATCTCAGAATCCCATTTATTTTCACCGATTGCTGTATAGTTAAACTCCCGCATTCCCTTACTCTCTTCCTATTCCCTTATTTTATAGTTCTATTTAAGGGAATAATCAAGTTATTAAGGGAATACTCCCTTATTATCATCTGATATTTAAGGGAATGCCTCTTTGGCTGAGATACGGAGCTGAATATACCGGAACTGATTCCGTTTCAGTTTCCGGTATTATTCTTTCGATTATTACAGTATGTTATTTATTTCTCTTTCCGCTGTTTTCCGTACCGCGGACTTCTTCATGATAGAAGTAGTCAACGATGGTCGGATGCCCCTGCGGGACCCGTTCGTACGGTGTTTCATTGTCCACAAACCGGCAGTCATACTTCTCTGCAATTTCCTTTGCCTTCTGATAAATAAATACTCCTATATAGTAATGCTTTACTACTATCTAGGAGTGTTATGTACTTGTCAAATTATTCCGCCTGCGGGATCAGACAGCCAGGGATTCCAGAAAGTGTCTTGCCTCCTGGAGACCGCCGGATGCTTTGAAACTCTCTGATATTTTTCGGGCATTCTCCTTATAGGAAGGCGTATTCAGAACGGTCTGAACAGCCGAGAGAATCTCGTCTTCATTCATCCTGTTCGGCCGCAGTCCCGCCCCCAGTTCCTCCACCCGTTTTGCGACGGCCTTCTGTTCGGACGTCTGCGGGCAGAGAATCAGCGGCACATTGAAATACAGCCCTTCCGAAGCCGAATTCATCCCGCAATGGGTAATGAACGCGTCCGCGAAGGAAAGCACTGCCATCTGATCAACGGACGGATACAGTTCAACATTTTCCGGAAGGTTTTCAAAGACTTCCGTATCATTCCCCAATGATACGATGACCTGCCAGTCCGTTCTGCTTAATGCATAGATGCAGCTGCGGTAAAACTCCGGATTCCGGTTCACGGTGCCAAGGGAGACATAAACGGTTTTCTCTCTTGTTTTCTTCATCGGCTGTGTGATCGGCCGGATGGAAGGACCGATGAAATGATACCGGTCGGAAAAGGTATCCGCACACGGCTGAAAATACTTCGACGTATAAACGATCGTATTCGTATCATTGTCATTCTGAATAATCTCCAGAAATCCCTTTACCGGATAGCCGTGGGCCTGAAGCCGTCTGATCTGCTTATTAATTTTCGGCATTGCGGTCATCATCTTCAGAAGGTCACCGAACCCGCGCTTCATATAACCTGCGGAATAACGGTTGAACGCAAATGTTGTCGTGGACGATACAAACGGGATGCCATACTTCATCGCCGCAAGTTTTCCCCAGTAGGCAACCGAGTCTGCCACAATGAGATCCGGTTTGATCTCCGCGATCTTCCTTGCGGTCAGTTCATCCAGTGCCAGGGTCGATGATACGATCAGCTCCACGGAATACGCCATGTCCTTTCCGACACGGTCGCTGTTTTCCTTATCCTCCATCTCAAAGTCGGCTTCATCACAGGAAATAAACACTGCGCCGGCTTCTTCAATCTTCTGGCGGAACTGCGGAAAGGAAAAATAATAGACTTCATGTCCTGCATCGGTCAGTTCTCTGACCAGCCCGAGTGTCGGATTGGTATGGCCATGGGCAGGAATACAGAACCATGCGAGTTTCATTTCTTTGTTTCCCCGCTGTCGAACATCATCTGAAACAGTTCAGAGAATGTGCCTTTCGGCGGAATTGCGATGCCCCGTGTCTCATCTCCCAATAACAGCAGCGTATCGCCCGGCTTGATTCCGAATAATTCACGCGCCGGCTTGGGTATTACGATCTGTCCTTTTTCGCCGACCGTAGCCGTCCATGCATATTTTCCTTCCGGCCTCTTCATCTTAACCTCCAAGTATGATTTGTTATACTTTTCATACTTTCAGTATAGGATGATTCGAAAAAAATACAACAGCCGAAGCTGCTGTATTTCCGTACACTTCAGAATTCTTCGAGCCTTCTCCCCGCATCCGGGTTGTTCTGAATGATTGCGTTCAGTTTTTCACAGGTCTTCATTTCCGGACAGCTGCCGCAGGTTTCCATCTCCCTGGCCTTTGCGCACTGCCGGATCGGACACAGCGAATCACAGTACATCGTCTTTACGCCCGGAAGCCGGCATCCCGTACAGCTGATCATCTCCGGTGTGATTTCTGCACTGTTCAGCTTCGACCAGAGTGCTACGACCTTCTTTCGCAGCGCATCATCGTTGTTTACGGTTGCGATCCGGGCTTCACAGGTTTCACAGTCCAGCCCGCAGTAAGCAGTAAATTCCTTCATCTTCAGTTCTCCCATTTCCGGCAGCCGTATACTGCCCGCTTCGAGTTTATGGATGAGCCGGTCTTTGATATGGATGATCTGATTCATGCATAGGATTCAGCGCAGATGATCTTCCTTCAGCGGAAATGCCTTCAGAAGATAAAGCAGATAACCTCCCAGAACGATCACAATAATCACGAGATTGATGATCAGTTCCATCGTTGGATTCAGGCTTCCTTCCGCCGCAAACACCCGGAACGCATTGTTCGCGGAATGAAACAGAATACAGGGAATCAGGGATTTCCCGTGGTAAAAGATCAGTACGAGCACGAACCCGATCAGAACTGCGAATACGATCTGGACGAGTGACTCGGCAAGACTCCGCCCGCTTCCGTTGAACAGATTCACGATATGACCGATTCCGAATGTCAGGGATGAGACAATGACTGCGGACTTCAGATTGTCTTTCTCCATTGCCCGAAACAGCAGGCCGCGGAAAATCACTTCTTCCAGAAAGCCGACACAGCACATACTGACAAAATACAGTATGGTTTCCGGAAGGCTGTACTTCATTCCGACTCCGTTCAGGAACGGTGTCACGACAATAATGATCAGCGGCAGATAATACAGAAACCGCCTTGCGGGGACTTCGGACCTGCACAGACCGTATTTCCTGCTCAGCCGGTTGGCTCTGATCCAGTGAAACAGAATCAGAGACATCACAATATGCAGTGCGGCAGTCACAGACTTCACGACACCGGCCGCCACTGAAAGCTCGTCCGCAATGCTTGTCAGGATGACATAGGCAGCGATCCACAGGACCGCAAAGGTGACTTCACTCTTCCGATACAGCGTTGTCATTGTGTTCTCCCCCGTTCCATTCCTTCCTCAATTCTCATTAATGCATTTCGAACCGCATCCGGATCATACTTCATTCCGTTGTCTGCGATGAGGCTGGCATATCCATGAACAACCGCCACCAGAGGCTCAAAAAAGGCAGCTGCGTCTTCTGCGGTCAGTGCTTCTTCCCTGCGGACTGCCGCAAGCAGCTCCGCCGCCTCCGGCGCCTTGATCAGGTCTTCGAGACTGCGGCCGGAAAACCGGCCGGACTGAAACAGAAAGCGGAACAGATGCGTCTCTTCTTCCGCAAACCGGATATACCGGAGTCCAATCTCCAGAAGACTGCCGCCTGCCAGTATGTATTCGGTATGGAATGTGTCTGCCTTCTGATACGTCAGTTCCCTCAGGGTATCGGTGTCCGGAAACTGATACATGATCGGCTGTGTGGAGCACCCAAGGTATGACGCAAGGTTTCGCACGGTCAGCGCTTCATGGCCCTGTTCACGGATCAGACGGAAGGCGCCGTCAATCACGGCTTCTCTTGTCATTGTCGGTTTCTTCGGCATAGCGGTTCCCTCATTACGATTAATACTATAACATATGTTATAGTATTTCCCATCATGTACGCACGCAATCCTGTCAGGCATGCAAAAAGCCGGAAGCTTCATGCGCCGCCGGCTGTGTAATGACTGTATTCGTTCTGGTTTCCGTTTCCCTTCACTGATCTGCCTGACCGGAATATCGAACCCTGATTACCGGTCGGACTCCAAGGGGGTTACTAACGGTGTTCCCCATCAGATTTGCCGA